>JAADJB010000031.1:19646-24658 GCA_013151035.1 Gammaproteobacteria bacterium | reverse complement strand
TCGTAATAACTCTCGACATCTTAGACCAATATCTCCTTCAAGAACCTCGTACCTATACTTGGTTACCCAGACAAGATGATACTTACAATCCCAAATCGTGTGGCCACCGTGTTTATAGTTCTGCATATACTGAAGCATAGCACCTTATCCCAGCCGCCTGAAGGCGTGGGATTTACGGATCCCCTATCGGGGACTTTAAACCACTCAGGGAAAAAGTAATCCAGATCTATATAAAGAGACACCGTAATAAAAGCAATCTACGTGCAGCCACACTTATCTGGAACAACGATCTATCAAAAAAAGATAATCGTGATGATAAAGACCACAATATCTTATCTGATGATAATGCCATTAAGCGCCTTGAAAAATGGATTGCAGATTTCAAAAAAACACTCCCAAAATAAAAAGCCTGCACAAAGGCAGGCTAGTAATGAATGATAAATTTTGGTGTTGTCGTTATTTACGTCTGCGAGAAAAACCAATCAAGCCGACCAATCCAGAACCGAACAACCATATTGCAGCAGGAATCGGTATCGGTACAACCGAGATACTATTAACTATTACCAAATCATCATACTGAAACCCTATAAAGGGGCTAAAATCAACTACTGGTATGCTAGGAGATACCCCATACGCACCCCACGTGGGCAAACCGGCTATAGCATCAACTATATCCATACCATTACCTAACACCTGACCAAAGACAGCATAACCACCACTATTACTAGACCCTAAGACCTCTGTGTTATCAACCAGGTTAATAAACCACTGGCTAGTGGCACTATCAGGACTACTATGCAGTCTAGCCATAGCGATGGTTCCACGGGTATTTGGAATCCCATATTCATTAACAATAGGCGCATCCTGAGGTAATGCCACAAAAGCCCCTGGATTACCTGTACTGTCATCAAAAGTAAAACCACCGCCTTGAATAACAAAGCCTGGTTCGCTGCGATGAATAATTGAATTAGAATAATCCCCATCATTTACATAATTCATAAAATTGGAGACAGTTAAGGGTGCAGCAGAATCGTATAGCTCTATATTGATATCCCCCAAAATAGTCTCCATGCGCACTACACTTGCAGTAGTGATGGCAGGCCAGATTAGCGCGATCAATATCAGAGTGTTTGTTATTGGTTTTTTGATTATTGCATTTTCGTTTAGCATACATATTCCCTTTGCTATTAATTAATCTAGTTAGAGTAGCAATATTTATTCCATTGCGACCAACCCATTGATACCATATGACTTTCCCATAAATAAACTTTTTAAACACCAGTTTTTTTAACAAACTGTAAATACATTCGACAGTAATATAGTGGAAATATACCGATACTTAGTAGCGGTATACCGATTCTAAGTAGCGACATTCCAACCTAAGATAAAATCAACAACAATTGCTCCTACATTCTCAATACGGAGCAAAATATGAACAACACACTACTCAACACAAAAACAGCCGCAGACTTCTTAGGGGTCAGCATGGCCTTCCTGGAACGCGACCGGTGGGCCGGTGCCAGAATCCCTTTCATAAAAATTGGCTCTCGGGCTGTCCGTTATCGCATGAGTGATCTTGAAAGCTATATTTCCGCAAATACCCGAATGTCCACCAGTGACATGGGCGGCATAGCATGATTACCGGTAATTACACATCAAACAAATCAGAAAAGTACCGGTACCCACCGGTCAGTCCTGGTACCTGTCCCGGTACTCGTTCATGAAACAGATCAGGAAAGCACCGGTTCTCACCGGTCGCCACCGGTCAAAGTACCGGTACTCGCACAAGGAATAAATCAAAAAAGTACCAGTATTGACCGGTCAGCACCGGTACCTTCACCGAAAGTCACCGGTCACTTCCGTAATGATGAATACCTGGAATCCATTGGGCACCCACATGATACCCCGTTTAGAAAAGACAAAATCAATGCCATACCCTTTCACTTTAGGCGACCCATAGCCAGACGGTATTCTGCTATTTACCAGAAAGAAGGACGATTTACCGCTAATCACTATCTGTTATATCTTGAAGATAAAATGAAGAGATTCAAGATCCGGTTGGCTGGTGATAATGACTACCTGCGTCAGTTTGCCAAAAACCGAGCCTATGACTGCATGCGAATCAAGGCAACGACCGATGATTTAGAGAAGGCTTACGATAAATGCAGCCGATATACCGCTAAATTTAGCCTTACAGCACCTCAAATAGATAAAAACATCAATCTCACCGGTGCTATTGCCCGTATGTGTGATGAACACTGGTGGCGCAGAGCTACACGAAAAGTACATGCTCGTGATATTGAGGCCATAGCCATTGATCTAGGCATGGTACACATTCAGGCAGGAACCTATATCAGTAATGAGAACTTCTACCGGCACAAAGATCAAAAGCAGCGCAACCGCTCCCTGTTAGATGAATTAATGGCAGTTAATGAACTCGGTCAGGAATACACCCTATCCCAGTTGGCTGATTTGTCGGTATCTAACCCTAAATTACGTCGATCCGAACTCATGGCGCGTATCTCAGGGTTTGAGATCATCGCCAAAGTAAAAGGACACGTTGGAGATTTCTATACAATCACCTGCCCAAGCCGTATGCATGCCTTCCATAAAAGACCAGCAAGAAAGAATGATAAATATGATGGCACCACCCCACGAGAGGCACAAAAATATCTGTGCAAGGTATGGTCTCGTATTCGTTCCAAACTGGATCGTGATGGTATCAAGCTCAGTGGTATGCGTGTAGCCGAACCACAACATGATGGCACTCCTCATTGGCACATGGTCGTATTTATGCCACCTGAACATAGAAAACATATACGAGAGGTATTCAAGCGCTATTGCTTACAGGTAGATGGTAACGAACCAGGTGCAGAAAAACACCGTTTTGTTATTAAGGCGATAGACTCCAACAAGGGATCAGCCGCCGGTTATATTGCCAAGTACATCTCCAAGAATATAGACGGGTACGGTATCGACCATGATAATAATGGCAATGATGCACAATCAGGAGCCGAACGGGTACAGGCCTACGCATCCACCTGGAACATACGCCAGTTTCAACAGATCGGCGGCCCCTCCGTCACTGTATGGCGTGAACTACGAAAGATTCGCAATGGTGACAACCTAAGTGATGAGACCTTAAAAAAGGCCTGGCAGGCTGCCGACAGTGGAGACTGGGCAGAATTTGTAAAGATCATGGCTGGCCCGACTGCCAGTAGAAAAGATCAGCCCGTAACCATAATCATGGCCTGGTCAGATAAACCAGGTAAATACGGCGAACCAACCGGATACCGGATTATTGGCATACAGACCATCCATGAAGAAGCGTTTACAAGAATTCATGCATGGAAGATCCAACAGAAACCGAAAGACGATAGTACCGAGATAATATTTGATGATCTAGTAGTAGACCTTTACACCACCAGGCAGGAAATGAACCTCAACCCCTGCCCTGATTCCGCATTTAGCTGGGAAATTTTGCAAGGCATTCCGATTTCCGCCCCCTTGGAGTTCTGTCAATAACTGTACGGTATAAATAGTCTTTATTTTATATATTCCAAAAATGCAGGCATTAAACCACCTAATTCAGGAATGCGAATGAGCGACCCTTGTAGCCACGGATTAGGTGAGTCCATATATTGGTATTTGCCAAAATATCCGCACAGCGGAAAACTGGTTGTATGCTGATAGCATAGTCATTCATCTTTTTATTTTTTTATATAATTCCTATTGCAACAATACATAAGTTATATAGAAACATATATGCTAGCCCAATAAACCCTAGAGCATGAAATAACATGGAGATATAAATAGACCATGGTCGTTTCTCCATAAAATAAAAATAAATTACCCAGAATACATCGCGTAATTTTTCTGAATTAAAATTAAAAACCAAACAGTCCTTCCCTATAGTTATATGGACAGCACTTCCAGAATCAATCTCTTGAACCGATACTTCACCAACAGCACCAATTAACTCTGATTTCAAAGTATTGGCTTCATTATCCTTTAAGTCTTTTATATACGTCTCAAGTGCATAGTTATTACCGCCATCACCTTCGTAACTAGAATAGGAATCATAATTTAAAATAATTTTTGGGCAAAACAAATAATAAATAATTGACCCTAAAAAAAAAGAAACTCCCGACATATACAATATTAATAAACTTATAGGAAAATTAATAACATCAAAATCATGACCGGTGAAATCATAATTCATTGAGTTTATTACTTTCAATAAAGCCGGGACGATAAAAATCCAAATTGATGTTGATGCCACAATCTTCCCGGTAGATAATGCTTTAAGCCTACTCCAAGTAAACATTAAAAAAGAGCCTCTTTAGATTCTTCCAATTCAATCACTTCAAATGCTGCCTTGAGTTTTTTGTTGATTAAATTCAGAGTATAACCATGTATAACATTACAAAAGTTTGTTACATATGAACCCTTCCTTAACATAGAAAAAAAGTCGAGATAAATTCGATCACTACCATCCCATCTATTTTCAGTATTTTTTAAAAGATTTTTTTTAAATGAACCATCTATTTTAAGCAGATTGTCAATATATTTAGTAAGTGCAACATCAGTGCTAGTTATCCTAAATCCAGCATTATTAAATATAAAGTGGCATGTATAGGACTCAGTAGGGTAATAATAACTAGCATAGTATTCAAACCCACCTTCTTTCCTTGGTTCAAATAGGATATTGCAACCTGAATAAATTCTTTTTATAGCTACATGTGACAAGGAAGATAATGATTTTAATTCATAAAGACTTGTTTCTTTTATATCTGTTATAGCAGCAATTGATGGTATAACCATAAACTTGTAAAACCTATACTCATCAAGGTAAAATAAAAAACCAAGCTCATCACCCCATTCCTTCCAGTATTTATTAGCTTTTTCATAAAACCGCATAGAATTTTTTTCAGTAGTTCGCTTCACAAAACACGCACTGAAATAGTTTTGTATACTGTCATGAATAAAGCTATATGTCATACCATCTTTAA
>JAADJB010000031.1:0-19579 GCA_013151035.1 Gammaproteobacteria bacterium | reverse complement strand
ATAGACTTAGTTATATACTTAAGAATGGTCTTTTCTTCAAAATCGCTTACATTAGCTTGACTTGTTATATAACAAAAAGCATGAAGAACCTTCTCTATTTCATCATCAGTCAACCTTGACTTAGATGGCCTATCAAGACTATCTTTAGTCCCATCATGCCTCGACAAAATAGCTTTAAATAATTCTTCATAAAAACCAATCTTGGTTTTTGGTATTTTCCTCTTAACCTTATAAACCATTAAGAACCAAGTCAGTAATAACGGAGTATCTAGAACTGTTGGATCGAACTCCTCAGCCTCAGATATTTTTCTCATTATGGCGTTGGCTTTTTCTTTATCCTTAATGATTTTTCTTATAAAGTGGCCATGATCATCTGTAGTGAATTCTAAAATATCATAACCAGTGATACCTGGGAGTCTTTCAATTTCCGTATCATACCTACTCGTTATAAAGATCTTATTATTAGGGGAACTATTAATTATCTTAGTTATTTCTTCATCAAATAATTTTCTCTTATCAAATTGAATTTCATCATACCCATCAAGAAAAATAGAAATATGGCCTTTTCCTAGTAAAAAGTTAAATAGTTTTCTTGAGCATTCAAGTCCTATATCATTTACTTTCTTCATACAATCATAAAGAATTTTACTACCTGTTTTTATTTTATGGAGATCAAGAAATATTGGAATCGTGTTGCCTTTATTTAATTCCAAAAATTGAAGATAGCGAAGAAACATTGATTTTCCTTGACCAAGCCTGCCAGAGATAAGAGCTCCCGTTTCATTTCGATTAAGAACCAGATCCAATGGATTTATTAGTCCCTTACTATTTCTCTCACTTATCTTTGGAACATAAAAAAATGAATTTAATATTTGAGGATCCTGTGGATGCATAATCGTACATATTTCTTGTTCCTTTTTTAATGCTATAAAGGCTCTTTTTAATGCTTTATTACCTTCCAAAAACCATTTTTGAATTTCACCCCGATTTGTTCCAGCAGCCCCATCAAGGAATACTTCACAACGATCTATGAAAGTTTTTACAGACTTATTTTTAATTGGTAATGTAGTTGAATTCATAACACGTCCGCTGTCTTTATTTTTGTCAATTTATTATCTTAATAAGCCCCTTACTAATCGAATAGCTACAGGGTACTTAAAATAAAAATTAAGACTATCATAAAAAAATACCACGTACATGATTACCACCATAAAAACTCACTCATACTATACTTTCCTGCCTACACTACGCCTACACAAGATTTTTACCCGCCAAAAACAAAAAAGGCCTCACACCAAAAAACGATGTAAGGCCTTGATTTTAAATGGTGCTAAATGGTGCCCAGGGCCGGAATCGAACCGGCACGGTGTTGCCACCGAGGGATTTTAAGTCCCTTGCGTCTACCAATTTCGCCACCTGGGCAGATGACTTACTTACATTCACCCTGTTTTGTTGTCGAATCCTTCAGCTAGTCGCCCTACGGACGACCGTCTACCACAACGCCACCTGGGCAGATGACTTACTTACATTCACCCTGTTTTGTTGCCGGATAGTTCAGCTAGTCGCCCTACGGACGACCGTCTACCACAACGCCACCTGGGCAGATGAACTTCAATACACATTCATTTGGTGCGTAATACGCACCCTACCGGTGGTAATACACACAGGTAGGGTGCGCATTGCGCACCAATCTCATCACCTGACATGTGCGAGGCTGCATTGTACCAGCGGTTTTTGCTTACGTCTGCACATTAAAGTAACAAAAGGTATAAAATTACTCATATTTGACGGTTGTTGGCATAGCTTAGCGTGCCTTTATCGCATATCATAATAAACTGTAATTATATAATAACTGGAGTCCCGTATGGTCCGGCCTGTTTTTCCGATCCTTACTCGTATCATCATACTTTATCTATTCGCTGCACTGTTTTCATTACAGGCCTCTGCTCGCTCTCTGGTGCGCATGGAAACGACTGAGGGTTCTATTGATATCGAGTTATTTGATGACAGAATGCCGCTAACGGTTGACAACTATCTGCGTTATGTTGATAACAATAGTTATACCAATACCTTCTTTCATCGCAATTACATCCCTGAAGCAACCGGCATGCCGACTGTTCTTCAAGCGGGTAATGAAACCTATAATTTTGATCCTGACAGAAATCCGGTTAGCCTGTTAATGAATGATGGCCGTCAGGAAATCACAGCATTCCCTCCCATTCAACTCATTTATGACCTACCCAATACGCGTGGCACTATTGCCATGGCAAGACTGGGTTCGGTAAACACTGATACTGCCACTAGTGAATGGTTCTTTAATCTGCTTGATAACACTGACATTTTTGGAGAAAGCAATGGTGGTGGTTATGCCGTCTTTGGTCAGGTACTGGGCAACGGCATAGCCATACTGGATATCCTTGCTGATCTCCGTACCATCCCTGTAACCGGGCTGAGCCCATCCTTACCTCTTTACAACTTCAGTGGATTAATTGGTGTACTGGGATCAGACTTGGCCATGATTCCCTCCATCCAACGTATTCCTACCATAACAACAGACAGTAACACTCTGTATTTTGGTCAGCAATTAACGAACAGCCAGAAGCAATTAACGATCACTGTCACTAATCGCAGTAGCGCTGATCATCTACTCGGTACGATCACTGTCAGTGGTTTGCAGCAAACAAATTTTGAAATCATATTAAACAACAACAATGACGGATGCTCGGGTACCAACACCCCGATCCCTGCTCTGGGCAGCTGTAGCTTTATTATTCAATTTAATCCAGACATCGTTGGTGATTATCAGGCTAACATTGCTATCCCGGCGGCAGACACCAACATTCCTGCCGCTAATGTATCACTTAGTGGCAGCGGTATTAATAGTGCTGTCGCCAACATTGCATTATCGACACAGGCCATTGATCTTGGTGAAACCGTTATCAATACCACCGCAAACACAACGCTTGGGATCACAAACGCAGGTAGTGCACCGCTCAATATCACTGACATTTCATTCAGTGGTGTCAACGCGACTGATTTTTCTTATAACAACTGCATTGCAACAACCATAGCTGTTGGCGATAGCTGCATCCTTGATATCGCATTCTCGAGTAATAATACGGGCAGCAAGACAGCAACATTACTCATAACCTCTGATGATCCACAGAATATACTTTCCGAGGTATCACTGAACACAACCGTAATTCCGGTACCCATTGTGGAGATCACCCTCGAGGTCTCAAATCTTGAACATGATCTTGCAACCCCCATCTATTTTGGTACGCTGGTTGCAAAAACCAATCCGCGTCCCCCGGCACCGAACCAAACACGTATAGCCCTTGTCGTTACAGGTACAGTTGCTATCTCGCCCGTCATTAGTATTACGGGGGATAACTCCAACGACTTCGTTAGCAGCGATGATTGCTACGGCCCACTTCAACCAGGAGCAAGGTGTATTATCCAGATTGCATTCCTGCCTGAAGATGCCCTGATAAAAGCACGCAGTGCTACTCTGAACATTACCAGTGAAGGCTTAAATGTAGCGGCTATACTCACAGGTGATGCGATTGAAAATTTCCCACCAGATATCTACCCAGCAAAAGATGGCGCGGAAATAACCAGTCTTAATGTTGGTTTTGCCAGAATCGATGGGCAAATTAGCAACACCTTTATAGTCACTAACATCGGTGATGAAGACCTCATTATTTCAGACCTTCAAATTATTAGTAATGAAAATAATCTGTTCGAGGTTGATAATCAATGTATTGACGATACTATTGGTGGTTATAACTCAGGTGACTCCTGTTCACTTATTATACGTTATACACCCGATAGTCTCGGCATTGATAATGCACAACTCTCGATTACTTCAAATGCAAAATTACCGACAATATTTTTAAGTCTTTCGGGCTATGGTGCCATTGCAGAGATCACACCATCGACAACAGAACTACAATTCAATAACACGCTGACAGGTAACACAAACAATGCATCGGTTACATTCACCAATACAGGGCCAATGGATCTACTGATTGATCAGATGGTTATTACTGGTACAGACGCCAATCTATTCTCTATTAGTAACAATGGCTGTTCCAATGTACTGGCTGTTGACCAGGAATGTCCTATTACTTTTGCCTTCACACCCACCAGTAGTGGCGACAAGACTGCGACATTCACAGCAACACCTGATGATGCCAATGCCACGGCGAGTGTCATCACTTTAAGCGCCAGGGCAACAGTAAACCCCGAACCACATATCTACACCACCCCGGGTAGTGCTCTGACCTTTGCTGATACCTACGCTGATGCACACTACAGTAACGAACAATCGATTCAAATCAAGAACATTGGTAATCAATCATTGAACATTAGTTCTATAGTCATTACTAATAATGCCTCCGCTAGTTTCACCCTAACTCCGAGCAGTAACTGTGATCAGTTGGCGCTCGATGCAATCTGTACACAATTGCTTCAATTCAACCCCACACAGGAAGGCACTCTTACGGCCACTCTGAATATTCTCTCAAATGACCCTAATATACCTCTTCTATCTATCGCACTGAGCGGTCTAGGCACAACATCACCACCATCCATACTACGATTCACTAGTATTGATTCCTATGAGGGGAGCACTAACACCATTGAGTTTGCTACCACCAGCCCTGGCGACTCAATCACCAATAACTTTGAAATCAAAAACTTTGGTGGCTCAGATCTAATTATTAGTTCCATTCGTATAGAAAATGATAGTGATAGCAACTATAGCATTACTCAAAACTGTGGAACCCTGGGTGTTGATGAAGGTAATAATAACTGTAATGAAACCGTCACCTACACCCCATCTGCCATGGGTGTGCATACCGCCACAATCATTGTAGAATCCAATGACCCTGACTCACCTCAGATAGCAATCAATATCAGCGGTCAAACACCTGCACCCAAAATAGGGTTTCTGAGCATTACCTCCTTTGACCAGGCAACGGTCACGATTAGCTTTGATACCACTCCGGTTGGAAATTCCAGCACTAATACCTTTGAGATTCAGAATTTTGGTGATATAGATCTGATTATCAGCTCGGTTCGTCTGGAAAATAACACGGGCAATAACTACAGCATTAGCCAAAACTGTGGAACTCTGGGAACCAATAATATCTGTAGTGAAACCATCACCTATACCCCCTCGACCACGGGCACACATAGCGCCACACTTATCATCGAATCCAACGACCCTGATTCCCTACAGGTATCCTTCAACCTGACGGGACAAACACCGCCACCCGCACCTGATTTGCTCTTCCTTGGCACCAGCGCATATAACTTGACAACAAACACCATTAATTTTGATGCCATCCCGATTGGCAATTCGAGTACGGATACATTTGAAATCAGGAATACTGGTAATCTGGATCTAATCATCAGCTCCATTCGACTGGAATCTGATACCGACAACAGCTTCAGTATCACCCAAAACTGTGGAACTCTGGGTGTTAATGAAGGCAGCAACAGTTGTAGCGAAACCATCACCTATACACCGCCTGCCTATGGCATACATAGCGCTACATTGATTATCGAATCCAATGACCCTGACCTGCCCCAGAAATCAATTAATATAAGCGCTGAGACTTCTCAGGCTAAGCTGGAATTATTTAATATCAGTTCCTATAATCAGGCCACTAACACCATCTTCTTTGATACAACGTCTCCTGGAAATTCCAGCATCAATACCTTTGAGATCAGAAACATCGGTGATCTGAATCTAGTTATCAGTTCCATTCGACTGGAAAATGATAGCAACAATAATTACAACATCACTCAAAATTGTGGCACCTTAGATACTAATCAAGGAAGTAATCGCTGTAGTGAAACAATCACCTATTCACCGGCCAGTATTGGCACACATAATATTACATTAATTATTGAATCAAACGACCCCAATGCTAACCCGGTATTCATTGATATAAAGGGACAAACACCTAACCTTCCCCCTACCATCGAGGTTAATACCAACGACATCAATTTTGACAATACGACTACAGGAGAAACGGGTAGCTACATACTTGATATCAGCAATTACGGTGGTGGACTACTCGATATTAACGACATTCTTCTGGAAAACAACACCAACAACTACTTTGATATCAGTAATGACTGTAGCAACAGCCTGGCGAGCTTCCAACGTTGTTTTGCCACCATCACTTACACACCTACACTCAAGGGCAGGCATACTGTCACCCTGATTATCGAATCAACCGATGCAAATACGCCAAGTGTGTCTATTAATGTTATCGCTCAAACAGATCCTGATATCGTTTGGAGTATTTCTGAATACGATAATGCTAATGGATTTGTTAACTTCAATACAACACTTATTGGTGAGTCAACAACAGGTGAACTGGTTCTTGGAAATATCGGTGGAGCCGATCTTACTATCACTTCTATCAATATTGAGGATAACATCTATAACAGTTGGCAAATCACTCAAAATTGTAGTGTTCTTGGTATCGATGCCAGCAATAACAACTGTACCGAGACGCTGAGTTTCATACCCACCAGTGTTAGTGGAAGACATACTGCCACCTTGGTTATTATATCCGATGATTCTGACTTACCCCGTATAGAATTACCCATTACCGCTGAGGCCGTTAGAGATTTTGATGGTATATCCGATGCCGTTGAAGATGGTGCTACTAATGGTGGTGATGGAAACAATGATGGAACCCTTGATCGCGAGCAACCCCATGTTGCATCCTTCCCGGGGATTGACGGACGTTATGTCACACTGGCCACCGAAAACGGCAATAAACTTGAAGAAATCGGGCTTATCCTTTCAAGCCAGATCACCTATGCGGCTGATCAACCTCAGGCCATATACGGATCGATCCTTCTTTATCCACATGGATTCTTTGCCTTTAATATCATCACACAGAATAATGGTGACAAGGCAACCGTAAAAATTATCCTACCTGAAGGTAGCCAGGTGGATCGTTACTTCAAATATATTCCTACAGAGGCCACTGCCAACCTGGTACCTGATTTCCAGATTGGCAAATGGATACTGTTTGATTATGATCCAGTAACCGATACCGGTGCCGTCATTGAAGACAACGTAATCACTCTGCACTTTGTTGATGGTGGACGTGGCGATGCGGACTACCAGGTCAATGGTGTTATCGTAGATCCTGGTGCCCCTGCCCAAATTGTACCCTCTTCGACATTGTCCGCTCTTGGTAGTAGCGGAGGTAGCGGGGGTGGTTGTACCATAAACAGCAGACGTGGCTATCAGGATGCCTCTGAGTGGCTCATTCTGGCTCTATGGTTTATCTGGATGGGTATGCGTCGATCACAACATAAAAGACGTGTGTGCGAGCAATAAGGACTGTGTATAAATAATGGAGGCTGAGGGCGGAATCGAACCGCCGTCCACGGCTTTGCAGGCCGCTGCATAGCCACTCTGCCACCCAGCCGGAAAACGCATTATACACTGACGTAATAAAAATACTACACGACCAACGAAAAAAGGCGCTCTATTAAAGAGCGCCTTTTTTCATTTTGTTTGGAGCGGGAAACGAGATTCGAACTCGCGACCCCAACCTTGGCAAGGTTGTGCTCTACCAGCTGAGCTATTCCCGCAATCAAGGCGCCTATTGTAATTATGGGGCGACAAGTGTCAAGTCTAATCTGCCTTATAAAGGCTTTTTTACAGAATAAAAGTGATCTTTATTGTTTATCACCCACTAACACCGGCCATGCCGCACGCAAATAGATAATCATCGACCATAAAGTCAGTAATGCAGAGGCATACAACATCAACATGCCAAGCAGATGTGTAGGAAAAGAAGCTATCGATTCGTGATACAGCAATAACAACACGGCAATCATCTGTGTCATGGTTTTTATCTTGCCAATGGTCGATACAGCCACTTGTGTACGCTCACCAATCGCAGCCATCCACTCACGCAAAGCCGAGATTGCAATCTCACGACAGATAATAATTGCAGCAGGAATGGCAAAATAAATACTGGCCTCGGATTGCGTCAATAACACCAATGCAACTGCCACCATTAACTTGTCTGCCACCGGATCAAGAAAGGCACCAAAGGCTGAAGTCTGTTCCCATTTCCTTGCCAGGTAACCATCCAGCGCATCAGTCACCGCTGCCAGAAAAAAGACCACAGCACTGGCAAGCGGAGCCCAGCTAAAAGGCAGATAAAACACCAATACCAATACGGGTATCAAGAGGATACGAAACAAGGTCAGTAAATTAGGGATCGTCCACGTCATGGGGAAAGATAATGCCATACTTGCTGTGAGCTAACCATGAAAATGATCATAAATCTGTTGTGCCAGAGCTCGATTGATACCCTTGATCTTGCACAGATCGTCAACCCCGGCACGCGATACCTCGCGCAGACCACCAAACTGACGTAGTAGTTGTTGCCGACGTTTAGCACCAATCCCCGGGATATCTTCCAGCGCCGATTTTTTTCGTGTCTTTGCCCGTCGTTGACGGTGAGCGGTAATGGCAAAACGATGCGCCTCATCCCGAATCTGTTGTACCAGGTGTAATGCGGGTGAATCAGAGGATAAGCTAACGCGTTCTCCATCCATCGCCACTAGCGTATCCAGTTCCGGCTTACGTCCTTCGCCCTTGACCACACCAAACAGTTGAATCCCACTGATCTGTAGTGAATTCAGAGTATCACGGGCGATATTCAGCTGTCCCATCCCACCATCAATCAACAACAGATCCGGCATGCGTCCATCTCCTTCAGCAAGACGGGTATAACGGCGTTTAATCACCTGTGCCATCGCGGCATAATCATCGCCCGGGGTGATCCCGTCGATATTAAAACGGCGATAATCTGATTTTAATGCCCCGTTTTCATTAAAGACCACACAAGAGGCCACCGTCGCCTCACCCTGGGTATGACTAATATCAAAACACTCGATTCGTGTCGGTATCTCTTCCAGTTGTAGCGCCTGTCGCAGAATCTCCAGGCGCTTATGGGTGCCGGCCCGACTCGCCAGACGAATATCCAGCCCATGGCGGGCATTGCGTTCAGCCATCTGTAACCAACGTAAGCGCTCTCCCCTTTTCGGTTGTCGCAGACGCACCTTATATCCGGCCTTCTGTCCCAGAATCTGTTCCAACAACCCCTGATCTTCCGGCATGGCATTAAGCATAATCTCCGCCGGTATCGTATGACTCAGATAATATTGTCCAAGAAAGGCACTCAACAGCTCTGCCTCAGTCTCTATCTGCACCGGCAAGGCAGGATAAAAACTCTGGTTACCTAGATTAAGCCCACCACGCACATAATTAACCTGCACACAGACCTGCCCCCCCTCTTTACTACACACCACAATATCCATATCACCCGCCTCACGACTGATATACTGCTTCTCCTGGATCTTGCGTAGATTGCTGATTTGATCACGATAATGCGCCGCCTGCTCAAACTCCATCTTGTTCGCAGCCTGTTCCATACGTTGCACCAGATCATCAATCAACTCGGCACTCTGTCCCTCCAGAAAGCGCACGGTATCCAGCACATCATAGGTATATTCTTCTACACTCAGTTTGTTCACACAAGGAGCTGTGCAGCGTTTAATTTGATATTGCAAGCAGGGACGAGAACGATTAGCAAAAAAAGAGTCTTCACACTGACGCACACGAAACACCTTCTGTAACAGACTCAGGCTACTGCGTACGGCATAGGCATTAGGGTAAGGCCCAAAATAACGCCCCTTAGACTTACGCGCCCCACGATGCAGGGTCAGACGGGGGTAATCATCCTCTGTCGTCAAGAGAATATAGGGATAGGTCTTATCATCCCGCAGCAGGATGTTATAACGTGGTCGCAGCTCCTTGATCAGGTTATTCTCCAGGATCAGAGCCTCACCCTCGGTATGTGTCAGCGTGACCTCAACCCCCCTCACCTGCTGAACAAGAACCTCGGTCTTACGACTCAGACCCGTCTTGCGAAAATAACTGGTGACCCTTTTTTTTAAGTCAACCGCCTTACCGACATACAGCACCTTGCCGGTCTCATCCAGCATACGATAGACCCCAGGGCTTGATGGGATACCTTGCAGGCAGGACTTATAATCAAACATACTGCCATTTCGTTAACTCAAGAGGCAGGGATTGCTCTTCTCTAACAGAGACCGTCAGCCGCATGGACGCGGCTGTCGAGCCACCATGAATGGTTTCACGGCGCGTCTCTGTTAGAGAAGAGCAATTCATGCCTCGAACTGACCAGGTATATTTTTGTTAATGAAAATCATTGTATTTCATCTTTCAATAACTGCCTGGCTTGCACAAAAACACTCTGAAACATCTCATCCGTCAATCGACGCGTCTGCGTGTTATAGCGACTACAATGATAGGAATCCAGCAGATATTGTCCTGCCGCCAGTTCATGTAAGACATTATGTCCAAACCCGAAATCCGCCTGTCTCAATCCCAATGCCCGAATAACTGCCTTGTGTGCGATACCCCCCAGCGCCAGAATGACATGGCTATCGGGTAGACCTTGTAACTCGCTACGCAGGAAATCATTACAGGTATTAACCTCTTTCGCCATCGGTTTATTTTGTGGTGGAACACATTTAACCGCATTGGTAATACGACAATCATACAGGCTTAAATCATCTCCAGCACGAGACACAGGCGCAGAACTAAAATCGCAATCAAACAGCGTTTGATACAACAGAATACCGGCATGATCCCCGGTAAATGGACGTGCCGTGGCATTAGCACCATGCAAGCCCGGAGCCAGCCCAACAATCAACAGATGGGCATTCTGATCACCAAAAGGAGGAACGGGTTTACAATAATAATCGGGATAACGATCCCTGGAGGCATCCAGGAAATCTGCCAAACGGGAGCATCGACGACAATCAGGAGAAAACACCCGGCTTAACTCAGTGATGAGATGACACCTCATCCGTCAGCATCCCGTACCGCATCGCCAGGTGCGTCATCTCAACATCATTCTTCACCTTCAATTTATCATACAGGCGATAACGATAGGTTGTTACTGTCTTGGGGCTAATACAGAGCTGATCCGAGATATCCTGTACCTTGACACCCCGTGTTAACATAATCATCACCTGTAATTCACGTTGAGACAGATCATTAAAAGGGGTACGGTCATTCCCTGATATGCGGGATAACGCCAACTGCCTGGCAACATCCTCACTCAGATAGCGTTCGCCGGAATGAACTTTAATAACCGCATTAACCACCTCTTCTACAGCACAGCCCTTGGTTAAATACCCCCTGGCACCCATATCCAGTAATTGACTGGGATAAGGTTCATCAACGTAGACCGTTAATGCAATAATGCGGGTGTCTGGATTGATTTGCAGTAATTTACGGGTACATTCCAGCCCACCGATACCGGGCATATTAACATCCATCAGGATCACATCAGGATTCAATTCCCTGGCTTTAAGGATTGCCTCATCACCATCACAGGCCTCAGCAACAACCTCAATACCCTCGGTACCATCAAGTATGTAACGGATACCCGTACGAACCAGTGCGTGATCATCAACGAGCAAGACTGTGACCATAGCTATTTTATGCCCCATCATTATTCCATCCCTGAATCTTGATTTCCCTATTTTATGTCATCGTATTATACATACAGGCGGGATAAAAACATATTTAGGGTCAGAGTAAAAACATCTAGATTTTACTCTGACCCTAAATATCGCTAAATATCGTATGTTAATTACAGCTTACGGCCTCTGCCAAAGCCTACAAGACTCAACAAACCCGCACTAAACAACCACAGCGCAGCGGGCAAAGGAACTGCCGAGGTGCTAACCACACTTAAACGAACCACATCGGTACTACCAATCGCATCGGTAAGAAAATCCAGTTGCCGGTCAAGGCCTTCACCCAACGCGTTCTCGCACTAGCCATCGACACACTGCCATACCACTAGCATAACGTCCAAGATAGGCATCCTGATTCTGTAACTGACTACCCGACTTCATATCAACCGTTCCATCACCTCGATATCCAAGATACAGGGTACTTGTATTAGTCCAGTTACCCGCTGTTACGCGCGTTGTGCTAATGCCTAAATCAATCGCACCCGTGATATCACCGCTGCCACTACTGCCTGCACGTTTACCGAAATAGGCACTCAGATTAGCATTAATAAAGAAAAAAACACGCCAAAAATAAATATTTCTTTTATTTCAATAGATTAAAAAAGTCGCATGGTGCTGAAATAATTATAGTGTAAAAAAACCAACGCAAATTCGCGCTAAAATCCCCCCAAAGCATTGTGTAAATACTTCAACTCAAAGGAGATTGACAAACCCAACCCGTATGCCATAATGGCACCTAGATAACATTTAAAGAAACAGGTGGAATAATGGCTGCCAATACAGAACGTAAAGATACCCGTTTAGTTGCGCGAACCTCCTCAGAGATTCAAGAAATAATTCAACGGGCTGCAGATTACTCCGGCGCAACCCTTTCTCAGTTCCTTATTGATTCAGCAATGGAGAAGGCGCGTAACGTAATTGAGCGAACCGAGACATTACACCTCTCGATGGCCGGTGCTGATGCTTTATTTGCTGCTTTGGAAAACCCGCCAAAAACAAATAATAAACTACTTAAAGCGGCACGGCATTACAAGGACACCGTGAATGTCCATAATCATTGAAGAGATAAGTCGGCAACATAATCGCAAAACATTTAACTGCGGCAGCACTGAATTAAATCAATACTTACAACGACAAGCTCGACAGAAAACCGTAAAGCATATCTCAAAAACGTATGTAGCCTGTCAGAATTCCGCGCCTGAGACAATCCTTGGCTATCACACACTTACCGGATATTCAGTAACAACACCCCCTACCCACAAAAATTACACGCAGTATCCCCACCCTCTCAGTGCTGTGAAACTAGCCCGTCTTGCTGTGGATCATTCGTGCCAGGGACAAGGCCTGGGTGCGCAATTATTGATTGATGCCATTTACCGAACGGTATTGGTCGCCGAACAGATTTCAGCCATCGGGCTGTTTGTTGATCCTATGACCCCAGATATCATTCCCTTTTACCAGCAGTATGATTTTTTACCCGCCGACCCAAATGATCGCTCACAGCTTGAGATGTGGTTACCCATTAAAACCTGTATAGAGATTGCCGAGACATTACTGTAATTGGTTCACAAGCGGGTTCAAATCCCTTCCGCCATAAAAAAACCTCGCTATGCGAGGTTGTTGTATGGTGGAGAAGCAGGGATTATTCGGCCTGCGGCCTCACCCCTCCGGGGCCGGTCCGCTTCGCTCCCCGTTCTGCGCGCCCCGCTGGGCGCTGGTCAAACCCTTAATTGAGCGGGTTCAAATCCCTTCCGCCATAAAAAAACCTCGCTATGCGAGGTTGTTGTATGGTGGAGAAGCAGGGATTCGAACCCTGGGAGGGGATAAACCCTCAACGGTTTTCAAGACCGCCGCTTTCGACCACTCAGCCACCTCTCCAGAAGCCCGCAATCATACCTACCCTGCTCTGATATTTCCAGTAAAAACATCCTTATGGAACTTTTTAACGTCAACTGGCTCTGATTAGTAAATGTGGGCTAACAAGCGTACATTTCAGCTTTACCTATGATATGATTTTAGTTGTTATTTAATCAGGAGATAGAACAAGATGAATTCCATTGAACGTATTATTAGTCGTTCTGAAACAAGCCATGCTGAAACCCGAAATGTTGCGGGTCACAAGGTTTTACGCAACACCTATATGCTACTTTCCATGACCTTACTGTTCAGCGGCTTTACTGCGGGCATGTCAATGACGTTCAATCTACCTCATCCTGGCTTTATCATCACGCTGGTGGGTTATTTTGGTCTTTTATTCCTGACCACCAAGTTCCGCAATAGCTCATTGGGTATCCTGTGTGTATTTGCCCTGACTGGTTTTATGGGGCTTACCCTGGGGCCAATCATCCAGGCCTACCTTAATTTCCCTAATGGTGCCGAGATTGTCACTATGGCAATGGCGGGTACCGGCGTTATTTTCCTAACACTGTCGGCTTACGCCATTACCTCGCGCAGAGATTTCAGCTTCATGGGTTCGTTCCTCATGGTGGGCATTATTGTTGCGTTCCTGGCAGGTATAGCGGCATTTTTCTTCTCCATGCCGGGTTTATCTCTCGCTGTTTCAGCTATGTTTGTCCTGTTAATGAGTGGTCTGATCCTGTATCAAACCAGCAGTATCCTTAATGGTGGTGAAACCAACTACATCATGGCAACGGTAACTTTGTATATTACTATCTACAATCTGTTTACCAGCCTGTTACATCTATTAGGTGCCTTTTCTAGCGACGACTAGTTAATATCATTACAGAAGATATGAAAAAGGGGCTGGTATATCCAGCCCCTTTTATTTTGGTGCGTAGTACGCACCCTACCGTTTTTTTGTAGGGGGCATACTACGCACCGGAACATTTTAAGTCGCTACTGCTTCCAGCAATGGCACTAATTCGTCATCCATATCCAGATCAATGACATCATCATAACCACCGACATGAAGCTCTCCGATAAAGATCTGCGGCACGGTATCACGCCCTGTAATCTTCTCCATTTCATCCCACAAACCCGGATCCAGATCGACCCGAATTTTTTCAATCGTTGCCCCACGCTTTTCGAGTAGCGTCTCTGCACGCATACAATACGGGCAGGTGGCAGTGCAATACATACGAACTTTTGACATTTTTATAAAACCTTTTTAACCATACAAATATTTAATCTGTGCCAGCAACGGTGTTGTTACCGGCTCCAGCTTGCGACGCATCAACGAACCAATCGCATCACTACGCGCAAAAACAGGAATAACCACTGACTCATCGATATGCGCCAACACTAACATTGCCGTCATTTCCGTCTGTAACTCTGGAAATGAGCGCCACAGTATAGCAAATTCGGCAGATATTGACTCACCACAAACATCGTCCTGCACCTTACCAAGGATATCTTCCATCGAATCTATTTTTTTGTCATATTGATACAAGGTGCCAAAGTACGCATCAATTGCCAGCATCAAGGATGAAATAACATCCTGATTCGATGGCTTTTTCAAGGCCTGTTGTATTGTGCGTAACCAGGCTTGGCCGGGGGGCGACAACAGGCGCGATAACTGGGTAGCAAAGGCATTACCACTCTCAACCAGTGCCTCCAGCTCATCCCTCACCACTAACCATTGCGCATGTGATGCATCAATACCCGGCAACTCATCCGGTAAAGCATGTAGGAATGCTACATAATAAGAACTCTTGCGCCCGGCCTGCCGCCACAATTTATCTTGCACGGTCTGATCAACCAGACGTGCCTGCAGCATCAAACGAATACTTTCAATAGCATGTTTGTCTTCTGTCTCAAAGGGCAAATAATCCACCAGATATTGAGCCAACTCCGCACCCATATCACCCTCAGCCACCGCCTTTTTCAACAACATACAGCGGGCATTGTCCGAGTTTTGCATACACCACCAGGCGCGGCGAGCCAGCTCATTGTCAAGGCCAGGGGAATGTACCGCAGCCACTACCGCCTCCGGCTCACCGATCATCAACAGACGTTCCAGGGTAATATCCCGCGTCTGCCCCATCCGCGTCCAGCGTGAGATAAATACCGGATAGCCCCCTGGCGACCCCAGGATCTGGGTTGACAGCAACTCACGCACACGACGAATATAAGGCTCATCCCGCCCAATAGGATTCAGTTTGACACTCAGGGTACGATCATCCGCCATCAAGGCATCAACCCGCATGGCAGAGTCATCAATCCTTATCGCCAACGGCTTATTGGCCAGCATCACATTCAGACGCAAAGAATCTTCACTACTCAATTCCATCAAACAAGCCTCCCCCACCCCTACTTACCACTCACTACTCGCTAACTCAAGAGACCGGGAGTGCTCCTTCTTAGCAGAGACCGTTGCCCGCATGGACGCGGGCATCGAGCCACCATGGATGGTTTCACGGCGAGTCTCTGCTAAGAAGGAGCGCCCCAGTCTCGAACAAAAAAAATAATCACACATCAAACCCAGCTTGTTTATACAACACCTTCGCCTTATCCTGATCCTGCTCCACCCCATCGCCCTGTTCATACATCATTGCCAGGGTTGTCAGAGAACCTGTCAAGCCCTGATCAGCCGCCAGGGTAAACCACTTAATCGCCTCATCACCGCTCTTCTCAACACCTTCTCCTTGCAGGTACATAAAGCCCAGACCATGCTGTGCAATCGCAAAGCCTTGCTCTGCCGACTTACGCATCCACTTTTCAGCCAACTCATCATTACGCGCCATACCCAAGCCGTTCTGGAACATAATCGCCAGACGATGCTGTGCCTCGGGGTTGCCCTGATCGGCAAAGGGGCTTAATAACTGCATTGCCGTTGAAAAATGCTTGGCCTCAAAGGCCGACATGCCGCTAGCATAATCCACGTCTTTATCTTCAATCATATTAATTATCCTTAGAATCCATTAAAATCATGCTGCGTAATACGCACCTACGCTCTAATCAGCACTATTTTACGCTATTACAAGATTCAATGAACCCCGATTAAGAGAGGGTATTCATATCTCTCTATAGAGATATACCGATAATTTGTAATATTAAGCTATAATTCGCGCAACTGGATTATATAGAGAAAACCCTGTATTATTGCCGCCATTCAAATATTGACTGAATACCTTAAAGATTAGGAGAAAACCATGAATAATGAATATTATGACATAATCACCAAGATGGAAGGTGCCAACACTAATGCCGATTATGTTGAAGGCTGGCAGAGTGGCTACATCTGTAACCCAATGCGTGAAGAACAGCGTCTAAACGAGGCCTATGAAGCCGGCTACGGAGACGGCAAGGAAAAGAATGCTGATAATTTTTCCAAGTGGGCTGCGTAGGGTAACCTGAGCAGAGCCGTGGGCAGACATTAGGTCTATTCCATGTAAAAAGGCGGACATAATGTCCGCCTTTTTTATTGCTGCGTGGTACGCACCCTACCGTAGATTCATGTGGATGTCTTGATCAATCCACCAAGGATACGCTTCAGGTAACGCAAGGTATCGGGTGCTTCAATATCAATCACCTGGGTAGTAATCCATTTCTTGTCCTTCTCACCTAGTGTACGCGTCACATTCTCACCAAACAGCCGCAACATGCCAAACCCCGGCTTTTCATCCTCGAATGAAAAATCAGAATAATCATTAATAGTCTTATTCAAACGATTAATAAAATCCGATACATGATCGCCTTCTGGCACCGTATCACGAAAATTATCCTGCGCAATCTGTGCCAGGCGTTTTGCCAGGGCATTAATCAGTAGACCACGATCCTCATCGGACATCTTTTCATACACCAAACGATCCACCATATGAATCATAAAGATCAGAAACTCGGAGATAACATGAATACGTTGTTCATGAGTATCCGTTTGAAAACCCTCAGTCTCCAGTTCTAACAGACGATCCGCTGCCACCTTCCACATATTAAAGGCCAGCGCACTGGCGGTATCGGCAACTGAACGCTCCTTACCCTTGGCACTCCAGCGACTCTTGATTCTTACACCCATAGTGATACCTCTATATGATTCTATGTAGTTGGATTTGTCCGCCCCCATTTTAACTGTTAAGACAAGGCAAATCACCTTTTAAGCGCTGTTGAATTAACCGGAAGAGACAAATATCAAGTCTGCCTCCTATTTTCATTTCTCATTCCCACGATCCTGGGAGAGAATGTATAATTGATCAGAGATGCCTTAGAACAGGATTAAAATATGACCACCTATCAGAGAACACCTCTCACCAGTATCCATGAAGTCGCAAAAAACAGCTTTATCTTTGAAAAACCACAGGCACTGGAACCCGCCTTGTGTGAAGAGATGATACGTCGCTTCGAGGCACATACAGAAGAACAGTACCCAGGACGCATTGGTCAACAGGCTGAAGAAGACACCAGCATCAAGAAATCAACTGATCTGGTGCTCAGTGGCAAAGAACACTGGAAGGATCTCGATCATGCCCTGTTTAGCTCAATCGCAGTGGCATTAAAAGAATTCCGTGAGGCCTACCCCTTCTTCAAGGGCCCCTTTCGGGATATGGGCTACGCCATACAGCGCACTAATCCGGGAGAACACTATCACTGGCATATTGATGGTGGCAGCCATGAATTTTCTGCCCGACAGTTAGTCGCCGTATGGTATCTCAATGATGTCGCAGGCCCTGGCGGTGAAACCGAATTTATTTTTCAGGATGTAAAGGTTAAACCCGAACAAGGCAAACTTGCCCTGTTCCCACCATTCTGGACCCATGATCACCGCGGTGTCACACTGGAACAAGGGGTAAAGTATATTGCAACCACATGGATTGTATTTGGCTAGGAGGCTGTTTCGCAGACGGCTTATCACATACCCATCACAAGCTGGTTTGTAACTGCTCGGCACTCAACAGCTCATGTTCAAACATCTCGCCTTCCATATTCATACGCACACCGGCAACCTGTGGTACACGACTCAAGATATAACCCGCCATCATTGTTGCCACATCCTTGTTATGATTGTCCATCGCGCTCAGAATGCGATCAGCCGCCACCTGGCAGCGTTGTTCCAGATTCATATCCTCAACCCAACGGCTACTCATCTGCCAGCCTTTATCCATATCCTTGTCCATCCCGGCGAAGAATTCTTCACACTCGGCCATCATCTCATCGGGCACATCAAGCGAATAAGCTTGGTCACTTACTAAAACATTCAGTATCATTCATCTATTCCTTAAAAAATATTCCGGAGTCTGCATCGTCATGCTAACCACTATTTCACAACTGCTCAACACAGAACAACTGGATCAAGCACGTAGCATACTAAATAAAGCCCACTTCATAAACGGCAAAATGTCTGCGGGAATGAAGGCGGAACAAGTTAAGAATAATGAAGAGCTGGCGGCAGGTGATCCTGCCATCAATAGTCTCAATCAGATTATAATGAACACCTTGGTCAAACACCCCGTTTATCTCAATGCGGCCCTACCTCACCGTATTGCCAGCCCGTTCTATGCCCGCTATACCCAGGGTATGCATTATGGCTTTCATGTCGATGATCCTGTCATGGGACCGGTTGGCCAACGCTATCGCACCGATGTTTCAATCACGGTCTTCATCAATAACCCGGAAGACTATGATGGTGGCGAGATCGAGATCCGCACGTCCTTTGGTCAACGGAAGATAAAACTGGCCGCAGGTGATGCGGTCATCTATCCCTCATCCAGCCTGCATCAGGTCACCGAGGTGACTCGTGGAGAACGTCTGGTGGCTGTAACCTGGGTACAAAGTATGATACGTGACCCGGCTCAACGTGAGATTCTGTATGAACTAGGTATTGTGCGTGAGAAGATGCTGCGTGAAGATCCTGATAGCGAGGAAACCGCAAGGATCGATATCAGCTATGTTAATCTGCTGCGTATGTGGAGTGAGGTTTAGGAAATAATAGGGGACAGACCCCAATAAAATAAGGGCAGACCTAATGGTCTGCCCTTATTTTATTGGGGTCTGT
>JAADJB010000030.1:851-63221 GCA_013151035.1 Gammaproteobacteria bacterium | reverse complement strand
GAAGTGTGGAAAGAATACATAAAGAACCAGAAGCCTAATGACCCTGATGATGACTTCAGTGTATTGTAGCCCGCCTTCAGGCGGAATGAACGGCTTTCAGCCGTAATTTGAAGCTACCGGCTTTAGCCGGTAGTCGTTCACACTGATCCCCCAGCGGACAACAAAATTGCCCCCCTTTTTCATTATGTTGGGTGAATAGCCCGTACCATTCCCAGATTTATTTTGGAGATGGCTTTGAAGGAGTGGAATATGATTCATAAAATCAAATCGCTGTTCGACAAGGGCAATGGCTTGAGCAAGAAAGCAGTAGCCAGAGAGCTGGGTATTTCGGCCAATACCATTCGCACATTAGACTAGCCTCCTGGCTCTTTGATCTTCTGGTATATTTATTCATTATGCATTTTATAATTATCTTGCTACTCATTATTGCTCTTTTATTTGGTCCACAATGGTGGGCTCAATATACCTTCCGTCGTTATGCAAAATCATTAGATCGTCTTCAAGGTACTGGTGGAGAGCTTGCTCGATATCTACTTGATCGATTTGAAATGTCACACGTCAAAGTTGAAAAAACAGATGCCAACTCAGATCACTATGATCCAATGGATCGGGTTGTACGCTTATCACCTAATAATTTTGACGATAAATCATTAACTGCAATTGCTGTTGCTGCACATGAAGTAGGACACGCGATTCAACATCACAGAAAAGAACCTTTATTAGCATGGCGAGGACGTCTTGTTATATTTGCAAATGCGGTACAAAAATTCGGGGTCTCTGCCATGATGATCATGCCAATCGTCATAGCTTTAACTCGTGCACCTGCACTGGGTGGTTTTTTACTTGCTGTTGGAATTGGTTCAATGTTTATGGCTGCACTTGTTCATTTGGTTACTTTACCTGTGGAAATAGATGCTAGTTTCAACAAGGCATTACCTATTCTTGAATCAGGTTATATAGAGACTGAAGATATTCCAAAAGTACGTCGCATTTTACGCGCAGCAGCGTTAACGTATTTAGCAGGTTCGTTAGCAAGTCTTTTAAACTTATGGCGTTGGATTGCAATACTCAGACGATAAAACTAGATTAAGTCATGACTGTTGTCGGACAGAAGCACAACGTACTCAGAACTCCAGGCGCTTTACACATTCAGCAATATTCAGGGTTTGAAGCCCAACGGTACGAAAACGTACGCTAAGATGGCTGATGCCATGCGCTGGCTTATTACAGCCCCAGCTCACTATGCGAACCAAGACGAACAAGTTGTAATACCTCGTCACTTGGTTTTCGATAGATTAACATCATTCTAAAGGCATCTGATATGGTTAGGCCCATTGTGGCCAGCACGGTGGCGGCCTCTTCTTTGATGTGCTCATTAATACGAGCGCGAACTACTGCATTTTCAGCCATGATTTAATTTCCCAATTAATAGCAAGGCGCAATATAATATAAGCAACCTATATTTGATAGGCCATTTTTATGCCTGAAATATGGGGTGTACCCAAAAATGTGCCCCCATACCAGACATCCCAGGCAATGTGTCTGAAATGCTCAGGGGCAAGGTGGACATAACGCTGAACCATACGGACATCAGACCAGCCTCCCAACTCCTGTGCTTCTTTTCGATCTACGGTTTTAGTAGGTTTTCGTACTTGTCATCCGAGTTAATTGCGCTTGTTAGCTGTGACATCATACAAACTACCGGAAACATATTTATGCAAAATACTAGCTACCAAGGTTTGATAAGGCATACCTTCTTCTAGTGCTCTCCTTTGAAGAGCTGATAAATCTCTTCCAGATAATCTAATATTAATCCTTTTGTTTTTCTTAAACGTAAGTGCGGCTGACTGTTCGATTGACTTCTTTCGTTCATCAGTCATGACGGATTTAAATTCACCTGAATCATAAGCATCCAGAAGTTCTTGCTCTTCTTTATCTAAATTAATTTTGTTCATCATTTTTCTCCAAAATAATGTTTAGTCGCTTTCCGACTAGGCATGACTGTTTTAAGGAATATCTCTTCATCATTTTCAATATATGGAACCAAGTATGCATACTCATCTATAGCCACAACGAACACCCGTTGATGTGGATATTTTTTATTATTAGGATGAGCAATATCATCGAGCAAACAGCCTGATTGCAAAGAGAAAACTATATCCTCAAAAGAGATATCTCTTTCCTCGATAAGCTTGCGATTTTTTTCTGGATTCCAGTTGATAGGTTTCATAATGAGCAATTATAGCACTACGTGTGCCTATTGCCATCACGAACAGGTGGCGTATTGTTGATTGATTCTAACGTAGAAAAGCAAAATGGCTCAGCGATACTCAGCGAGTGTTGGCGAGACTTAAAGGCGAGGGCGGGTCTATAAGTAATTGAAAAATATAAAATATCACTTTTGGGAACTACGAACCAGGCGGTCGGGCGTTCGAATCGCTCCGGGCGCGCCAAACAATTCAAAGGCTTACGTTTTTACGTAGGTCTTTGTCATGATTAGGATGAGTAGCATTACCTATGATTACTGGTTAGTAAATCGGAAGTTTTCAATACCCGTCCGTTTGAGCATTTGTTTCCAGCTTGATCCTGACGTTTGTCTAGATTGTTGTCTATGGATTCCCGCCTGCGTGGGAATGACAAGGTTGAGCGGGAATGAATGACCGATTTAATTCAGGCTTGAGTATCTATGATGGATCCAAGGGTATCATCAATTAGCTTGACGGCTTTGGCTGATGCCTCAATCAGATTTTCATTTTGTATGATATCAACACTGGCTTGAGTAATATCGCCGGCCTTGGCTATTTCGGCAGTGCTCTTGCTGAGTCCCTGCAGGCCGCGCTGAATTCCCTGAGTGGCTGCATTGATAGCGGGGATGCTGGACATGGTTCTTTGCTCGTGTGGTTGAATAGAGGGGTTCTTTATATAACGTCTGGTTTTTGAGTTTCTTAAGGGATCATAACCAACGTCGGACACACCAGCCTAGAAATTCGGCGAGACGTGGTACCCAGCGGCGTTGATGCCAGCGTACCGGGCATACGGCGGAGGCCTCTTTCAGGTCTTCTTCAAATTGTGCCTGTAACTGGTGACAGAAATCGGTATCGCGACTGACCAGGTTTAATTCATAGTTCTGAATCAGGCTACGATAATCGAGGTTAGCAGTGCCTAATGTCGCCCAGTTACCATCTACAATGGCAACCTTGGCATGTAGCATGCGGGGAAGGTACTCAAAGATTCTGACTCCATTATCCAGTAATCGAGCATAAACAGCATTAGCGGCCCAACGAGCCAAACGTACATCGCCGGTATGGGGCACCAGTAAGCGCACTTCAACCCCGCGTTTTACGGCGGCTATCAAGACTTTTTGGGTATGGTGATCCGGCACAAAATAGGGCGTTGTCAGGCACACCTGTTGTTTGGCGTTGCCGAGGAAATCATTATAGATGCTATTGAGTTGGCGTCGGTAAAAGCGGGTTTGATTGGCAACCAGAGTGCTTTTAGCCTGCTTGTTATCAATCGGCAGGTGATGTTTATCACCATGCCAGAAGGCATCAAATAATTCAGCAGCCTGTTGTGCCAGTTCGCCTCGAAAAGAGGCGTGGGTATCGCGCCAGCGTGCATTACCAAAATAGTGTTGTGAGCTTTCCCGATGAATATTGAATCCGCCAAGAAAGGCATGACAGCCATCGACGACCAGTAACTTACGATGATCCCGACGGTTATAACGCAGGGGCTTGCGCCAGTACCAGCGATGGAAGTGATGAACTTGTACCCCCGCTTGTTCGAGATCGGAACCGAGTGAACGATAAAACTGAAATAGTGACCCTACTGCATCGACCAGTAGACGAACCTGCACCCCGGCTTTGGCTCGTTCAGATAAGGCGTGGGCAAAGCGGCGGCCTACCTCGTCATCGGCAAAGATATAGGTCTCTAGCCACACCTGTTTTTGTGCGTTTTCAATGGCTGCCAGCATGGCATCGAATAAGCGATCCCCTTCGGTATAAAGCTGGATGGTTTCCGTATCAGCCATGACTACAGCGTTGGCTACGACACCAGACGCATTGGCAGTCAACATGGTTGCAGCTGACATTCTTGCGTTGACTCTGATAACGAAGCCTTGCCAGAGGCAGTAATAGTCGCTTGAAGAATGACCCCCGGTATTGATGACGCAGTGATGTCCGCAGGTCAGGGTTGGATGCCTGGTTACGCAGAAACCAGCGATAGCCGCGATTACCCAACAGGCTGAACATGGCCCGATTTACGATTGAAGTCTCCATTTGGGGTTTTAGTTGTTGCTGCCATAGCCTGTCGTAGTTCTCATGATTTAACAGGCTTTGTGCGGCAAGAACCCCGGATGAGATTGCCAGACGCATACCAAAGCCCCATAAGGTATCCTGGAACCCCGCTTGTTCACCGACTATGGGGTGTATGCCACCATAGGCGCTATCCGGGATGACAAAGTTGCCACTACCACCGTGAGGTCGAGGGTTGTGCATATCTAGTCCTGTCAGCTTTTGAAAGGCTTCTATTGTCCGCTGGACGTAAATCTTTTCTTGTTTGAAATCGCTAAACATACAGCTCTTGACGGTACCTTTACCGCCCATTATGAGTAGATAGGCATAGCCCTGGGGTGCCAGGTTGTCGTCACAAATAACCCAAAAGCCATCCTCTATATCAGTATCGAAGTGATAGCCGACGGCAATGGCATCCGCTGCATGTGGCCCCGAGGCCAGGATGCCGGCACCGGCAATATGTTGTAGCCGACTATTAAAACGAACCTCTACACCAAGTTCTTGAGCCTGTTGGAGCAGGGCGCTATCCAACGTGTCAGGACCGGGACCCCGTTCTACCAGATAGAACAGCGGTTCATTGGTCTTGATCTCATAGCGCTTGCCGCTGGCATCAAAGGCGCTGCCCTGGCAGTAAGGTTTGGCGGTAAATGCAGTGGTTAATCCTGCTGTACTCAATGTTGCTAAGGCATCTTCCTCGGTCGTCCAGTTTTCAATGCCCTGGAAGTCTCCATCAAAACGTTGACCGACTTCTTGGTGTGCTTCATGCACAATAACCCGACGACCCGCAGTCGCCAATGTAATGGCGGCGGCTAATCCGGCAGGGCCGGCACCAGCGATCTCAATTGGTGCAGAGGGATCTATTGTATCTTCGTTATGATCCATAAGCTTCCATGTAGGGTGAGCACTGTACATCAGAAACCAGCGCCGATTTTTTAATGGTGCGTGGTACGCACCTTACCTATAATCTCCGGTAGGGTGCGCACTGCGCACCAGAAACGATCTACAATTTAACATTCCTCAATCGCAGTGCATTAGTAATAACAGACACCGAACTGAAGCTCATGGCTGCTGCAGCAATAATAGGTGATAGCAGGATGCCAAATACAGGGTAGAGTATCCCGGCAGCTATCGGCACTCCAGCGGCGTTATAGATGAAGGCGAAGAACAGGTTCTGACGGATGTTGCGCATGGTGGCCTGTGATAAACGCCGCGCCCGCACGATACCCCGTAGATCACCCTTGATTAACGTGACTCCGGCACTTTCCATAGCAACATCAGTACCAGTACCCATAGCAACACCGACATGAGCTTGTGCCAGAGCGGGAGCATCATTGATACCGTCACCGGCCATGGCGACAATGTGACCCTCGTCCTGAAGTTGCTTGACCACGGCAGCCTTTTGATCGGGCAAGACTTCGGCCTGAACCTGATCGATATTTAATTTGGCGGCTACCGCTTCGGCTGTTTTGCGACTGTCACCGGTGAGCATGACAACCTTGATACCCGCTGCATGCAAGTCGCGAATGGCCTCGGGGGTGGTCTCTTTGACCGGATCGGCGACACCGATCAGACCAGCGGCCTTGCCATCAATAGTGAAAAACATCACCGTCTGACCATCAGCGCGTTGTGTGTCGGCCTGTTGTGGCAGATTACCGGCATCGATACCCAGGTCTTCCAGTAACTTGATATTACCCATGGCGACGCTACGCCCATCGACATCACCGGTAACACCTTTGCCGGTGATAGACTGAAAGTTTTCGGCCTTCACCAGTTTCAGTTGACGTTCCTCGGCACCTTGTACAATGGCCTCTGCCAGGGGGTGTTCGCTGGCACGTTCCAGACTGGCAATAAGTTGTAGCGATTCATCTTCGGTGAAACCGTCGACAGGGTTTACGGCGACCAGTTTTGGTTTTCCTTCGGTTAGCGTACCGGTTTTATCTACCACCAGGGTGTCGACTTTTCTCAGTACCTCCAGGGCCTCGGCATTCTTGAACAACACACCCATCATGGCACCCTTGCCGGTACCCACCATGATGGACATGGGGGTTGCCAGCCCTAACGCACAAGGGCAAGCGATGATTAATACCGCAACAGCATTAATGACCGCATAGGCGATAGCGGGTTCGGGCCCCCATAAAGCCCAGACAAAGAAGGTGATGATGGCAACCACGACTACGACAGGTACAAAGTAACCGGCTACAGTATCGACTAATCGCTGAATGGGTGCGCGTGAACGCTGGGCATCAGCTACCATTTTAACGATCTGTGATAACAAAGTATCTGCGCCCACTTTTTCGGCGCGCATTAACAGACCACCGGTACCATTAACGGTTGCCCCAATCAGGCGTTCGCCCGTTGTCTTTGCTACGGGTATGGGCTCGCCAGTGACCATGGACTCATCGACATTACTTTCACCTTCGATGACCGAGCCATCCACTGGAACCTTTTCACCCGGACGAATTCGTAGCGTATCACCGACCTGTACATGTTCCATGGGGATATCTTCTTCGCTACCATCTTCACGTACGATCCGTGCCGTTTTAGGCGCTAGCCCCAATAATAATTTGATGGCGGCATTGGTCTGGCTACGTGCGCGTAGTTCCAGCACCTGTCCCAGTAATATCAATGCAGTGATGACGGCTGCTGCTTCGAAATAAACCGGCACAACGCCAACATCATTAAATACCGCTGGCGGGAATACCTCGGGAAAGATAGTAGCGATAATACTATAGGTGTAGGCCACCGAGACACCAAGCCCGATGAGGGTAAACATATTCAGGTTGCGTGTGATAACCGATTGTACGGCGCGTACATAGAATACCCAGCCACCCCAGATAATTACTGGTGTTGATACAATCATCTCTAGCCATTGGCGCAGGCTGGGGTCGATTATTTCCGCCATGCTCTGCGGCCAGAACTCAGCGGCCATGGCACTGAATAATACCGGGATAGCCAGTGCGGCGCTGATCCAAAAACGTTTACTCATGTAATCCAGTTCGCTGGTGTCTTCTTCAGCTTCGACAGTCATTGCCTCCAGTGCCATGCCGCACTTGGGGCAACTGCCGGGATGATCCTGAATCACTTCGGGATGCATGGGGCAGGTGTATTTTGTTTCTGTATTGGAAAGTGGGATATCCTTTAGCTCCAGTGCCATGCCACACTTGGGACATGCGCCGGGACCTTGTTGTTCAACCTCAGGGTGCATGGGACAGGTATAAGTTGCGCCAGTATCGGCTGGGGTGTCGGTAGATGCGGGGGGAGCATCATGCGAATGCCCATGACAGCAGCTATGTTCGTCATCGCTGGCTGTTTCGGTTGGCGTGTATTGCTGTGGTGCTGCCTTGAACTTGCCTAGGCAACCCTCACTACAAAAATACCAGGTCTTTCCCTCGTATTCGGTGTGGTTTTCCGCGTCTTCGGTAATATCCATGCCGCATACCGGGTCTTTTAGTGAGGCGGTTTTTACATATTCGTCGGGGGCAGCTTCAAATTTATGCTGACAGTGTTCACTACAAAAGTGATAGGTTTTATTCGCATAATCGGTATGGTACTGCTTCTCATCCGTTACCTGCATACCGCACACTGGATCAGTTGACATGTCCTGCCTCCTTAAATTATGGAACCTCTGGGATAATTATAAATTTAATATAGCATACCGAATCAGCTTGCCTGTATGTTTTTGGGAATAAATTTTTATATTGAACTTTTTTGATTTAGCTGTATCCTACATTTTATCATTCACGACAGGTTTTTTAATTAATGTCATTGGGTAGAAGCAGATTTTTAATTGTAATGCTGATGTTGCTGGGCTTTATTAGTCAGGCAATAGCGGCTGCGGTTATTCCTGCCCCGATGATGGAGGCTCCGGCCACTGTTCAGAATGATTCGACCTACGTGGGTATGAGTATGATGAATCATACCTCTCATGGCATGGTTGATATGACAACGGCGACTGCCGATTGTTGTAAACAAGAATGTCATTGTCCAATGAATGGTTGCGTATCAGCGATGTTGCCCAATGTGATTCATTCCAATGATGTTGTTACGGTCTCCTTTCAGATAGTTTCTCCGGCTCGATCATTAACGATTAGCCAATTCCCCATCTCTCTCTACCGTCCTCCGATTACTGCTTGATACAAGATAGTTCTGTCTGCTGTTTGCGCTTATCGCTCAATCCAGGCTGATATTAATCACGTAGTATACTTGTTTTTTTAAACAGGTTAATGAGAGATAATTATGTTCAAGCAATACCTTACCAAGAATCTATTGATAGCTGTTATGGCTTTGTCTACGCTTGCCTGCGCGAGTGAAAATGATGATGGCCGTCAGCAACAACAAGTGATTGCCCCGCAAGCTGATAAGTCACCCGTGCTGGAGGTCTATAAAAGGGCTTCTTGTGGCTGTTGTGGTAAATGGATTACACATATGGAAACGAATGGTTATCAGGTGATTGCACATAATCTGGAGGACCTGTCGGCGTTAAAACGAGAGAAGGGTGTGCCGGCTTACTATCAGTCTTGTCATACCGCTGTTTCAGAGACAGGGTATGTGTTTGAAGGTCATATCCCGGCGCGTATCGTGCAACAATTTCTGGCTGAAAAGCCTGCGGGTGCGATTGGCTTGACGGTACCGGCGATGCCTGTGGGTAGCCCGGGCATGGAAGTCGGGAAAAAGTTTATGCCGTATGATGTGCTGATGTTAAAGGCAGATGGCACGGTTGCCAGATATGCCCATATTGATACTCAAGAGGAGCAATACTAATGATACGAGCAGTGTTACTGTCAGGTGTTCTGGCAATCAGTGTCTCTTCGCTATATGCGGATGAATCGACACAGGGTAATCGTTGGGTGTTAAATCTTGATGCGGCAGTCAACGCTGCACAGTTAAATGACCCTTGGTTGGTCGGCAATCAGCATTCACAGGATGCAGTGGATGCATTGAGTATTTCTGCTGGCACCTTGCCTGATCCAAAGATGTCGATTGGCATGGCTAACCTGCCAATGGATACCTTCAATTTTGATCAGGAGGGAATGACCCAGTTCAAGGTGGGCATTTCCCAGATGTTCCCGCGTGGTGATAGTCTGTCGATCCGTCAGCAACAACTACAGTTAATGGGTACACAATATCCGTATCAACGTGAGAATCGTAAGGCCAGGATAGTGGTTACTGTCAGTCAGCTTTGGCTGGATGCTTACAAGGCACAGGAAAGCATCGCACTGATCGATAAGAACAGGGACTTATTTGAGCAGTTGGCGGATGTTGCCCAGGCCAGTTATTCTTCGGCTCTGGGTCGCACTCGACAGCAGGATATAGTGCGGGCACAACTGGAATTGACGCGTCTGGATGATCGCTTGACCGTGCTGCATCAGCACCAGGAAATGTCATTGCAGCGGCTCTCCGAGTGGCTGAGTGATTCCTTTGTTGATCAATATTCAAAAAACACAGGGATAGGACAATTCTTGTTGTCATCCGGTTTTTCCCTCAGTCGGCAGTTGCCGGATACCGGTTTATTGAACCCTCAGTTGTATACCACCACAACAACGGTTGATCCGTCTGTGTTATTAGGTTATTTCTCCCGCCACCCGGCGGTAATGACCTTGAAGCAGAAGATCAAGGCAAGTCGCGCCGGGATTGAACTGGCTCGACAAAAGTATAAGCCAGCGTGGGGACTTAATGCTGGATATGGTTATCGCTCGGATACCCCGGTCGGGAATAATCGTGCCGATCTTTTCTCGTTAGGCGTGAGTTTTGATCTGCCTGTCTTTACTGCTAAACGTCAGGATAAGCAACTTCAGTCTGCGGTGTCCCGCACCGAGGCAGTGAAGACCGAGGAATGGTTGTTGTTAAGAAAATTAATGGCATCATTTGAAACCAGCAGGGCTAAGTTGCAGCGTTTGAATGAGCGTAAAACTCTTTATCAGGGACGGTTGTTACCACAAATGCATGAGCAAGCCGATGCTTCTCTGACGGCTTATACCAATGATGATGGTGATTTTTCCGAGGTCGTGCGTGCGCGTATTGCCGAGTTGAATGCCGAGATTGATGAGTTGATTATCAATGTGGAAAGGCAAAGGGCGATTATTCAGTTAAATTATTTTTTTGAGACAAGTGTCGATGCGGTTACTGCCGATGATCATCGTATGGGAGATAAATGATGAGTGATAATAAAGGTTCAACAGGTGTGTTGATCACCGGAGTGATTTTGGGTGCGGTTGTTACTGTGGGTATTTTTTCTGTCTGGTTTCAACCTGCTGGAGACTCATCGAGCCAGGGCGCTGCAACGGCTGAGAAAAAACCACTGTATTGGGTTGCCCCGATGGATCCCAACTACAAACGGGATAAACCAGGGAAGTCGCCTATGGGAATGGATCTAATTCCCTTTTATGAAGAGGCGAATACTGGAGTGGATGAAGGGCCGGGCACGATCAGAATCTCTCCTGATGTGGTTAATAATCTGGGTGTGCGCACAGCAGTGGCAAAATACGGTACCTTGCATTCTGAGATCAAAACAGTGGGTTATGTGCAGTATGACGAGGATCAACTGGTTCATATTCATCCCAGGGTGAAGGGCTGGATTGAAAAGCTGTATATTAAGGCATCAGGTGATCCAGTGGAGAAAGGGGAGCCACTTTATGAGATCTATTCACCTGAGTTGGTGAATGCACAGGAAGAATTGGTGTTTGCCATGGATCGAAAAAACCAGCGTCTGATACAGGCGGCGGTTGATCGACTCAAGGCATTACAGATCCCACAGGTGGCCATTAATCAACTCAAGAGGACAAAAAAGGTTAAACAAACGATTACCTTTTTTGCGCCACAAAGTGGGGTGGTGGACAACTTGAATATTCGTGAAGGATTCTTCGTGCAGCCGGGGACGACTATTATGTCGATTGGTGCATTGGATCAGGTCTGGGTAGAGGCTGAGGTGTTTGAACGTCAGGCATTTCTGGTTGCTGAGGGTTCACTGGTTACCATGTCGCTGGGTTTTCTACCGGGAAGAAAGTGGGAAGGCAAGGTGGATTATATCTATCCAACCCTGGATGCCAAAACACGCACACTCAAGGTTCGTTTGCGGTTTGATAATAAAGCCGAAGAGCTGAAACCTAATATGTTTGCACAGGTGGTGATTCACGCGCGTAGTGCGGATGATACCCTGCTAATCCCGCGTGAGGCTGTGATTCGTACGGGTAGTAATGATCGTGTTGTGCTGGCACTTGGTAAAGGACATTTCAAGTCGATCAAGGTTGAAGTGGGTCGGTTTGATGAGGACTCAGCCGAGATTATATCGGGTATCGACGAAGGTGAGAAAGTGGTGTCATCGGCACAATTCCTGCTTGATTCTGAATCCAGCAAGACCTCTGACTTTAAGCGTATGAATAATGATGATGAAGATGCCGGAATGGCAACTTCCGTTTGGGTCGAGGCAACGATTAATAGTCTGATGGCGGGTCATAGAATGTTGAATGTTTCACACCAGGCTATTACGGCATGGGATTGGCCTTCAATGACGATGGATTTTATTGTCTCTGAGGCGGTTGATTTTACGCGCTTGAAAAAAGGCATGACGCTGGATATCAAGATCAGTAAAACAGATGAAGGTAACTTCGAGGTCATCGATGTGCGTAGTGCGGGTGATAACAATACGGCAACAACCAACGGTGTTATCAATAGCATTATGGTGGGACATCGTATGTTGAATATCAGTCGTGGTCCGATTGAAAAATGGAACAAGGGAGCGGCAACGATGAACTTTATCGTTAGTGATGAGGTGGATATGTCAACGCTGAGTGAGGGGATGAAGATCCAGTTTACCTTCCAGATTACAGATGGTGAATTTGTTGTGACTGATATCCAGTCGAATAATCAATAGGGGTTGGCAATATGATTACTTCTATTATTCATTGGTCGGTAAATAATCGCTTCTTTGTCTTGTTGGCAACGGCGATCCTGGTTGGTCTGGGACTGTTTTCATTAAAAAACACCCCGGTTGATGCACTGCCGGATTTATCCGATGTGCAGGTGATTATTAAGACAACCTATCCGGGGCAGGCCCCTCAGGTGGTCGAGGATCAGGTGACCTATCCGTTGACCACAGCAATGTTATCGGTGCCTGGTGCAGTCACAGTGCGTGGTTATTCCTTCTTTGGTGATTCCTATGTCTATATCATCTTCGATGAACAGACTGATCTTTATTGGGCACGAAGTCGTGTGCTGGAATATCTCAGTCAGGTCGCACCGGATTTGCCCGCTAATGCCAGACCGCAACTAGGCCCGGATGCAACGGGTGTCGGTTGGGTGTATCTGTATGCATTGGTTGATAAGACGGGTCAGAATGATATTAGCCAATTGCGTAGTTTGCAGGATTGGTTCCTGAAATATGAGCTACAAACGGTTCCAGGTGTATCCGAGGTATCGGCTCTGGGCGGTATGGTCAAGCAATATCAGGTCAAGATAAACCCGGACAAGCTAAGAGCCTTTGGTATCCCTTTGTCGCATATACAGACGGCAATCAAGCGCGGTAATCAGGAGATTGGTGCCTCAGTGGTTGAAATGGCGGAAGCCGAATATATGGTGCGTGCCAGTGGCTATCTGCAAAATAAGGAGGATTTGGGAAATATCCCTCTGGGTGTGAATCAAAATGGTACCCCTTTATTGTTAAAGGATGTGGCGGATATTGGTATCGGTCCACAGATGCGTCGCGGTGTTGCCGAGCTTAATGGTGAAGGTGAAGTTGTTGGTGGCATTGTGGTGATGCGTTTTGGTGAGAATGCACAAAAAACCATTGATGGTGTCAAGGCCAAGCTGGAACAACTCAAGAAGGGTCTGCCTGATGGGGTTGAAGTGGTGACGGTCTATGATCGTAGTGGTCTGATTGAACGCGCAGTTGAAAACCTGTGGCATAAATTGCTGGAGGAATTTGCTGTTGTTGCCTTAGTCTGTATGGTGTTTTTATTCCATGTGCGTTCATCACTAGTGGCGATTGTCAGTTTGCCGGTGGGTATCCTGACTGCTTTTATGGTCATGCATATGCAGGGTCTGAATGCGAATATCATGTCGTTGGGTGGTATTGCGATTGCTATTGGCGCGATGATCGATGGTGCTATTGTGATGATCGAGAATATGCACAAGCACATGGAACGAACGCCGATCACAAAAGAGAACCGTTGGCAGATTGTGGCTGAATCGGCAAGTGAGGTGGGGCCGGCACTATTCTTTAGTCTGCTTATTATCACTGTTAGTTTTGTGCCCGTGTTTACGCTGGAGGCACAGGAAGGGCGTATGTTTGCACCACTCGCCTTCACCAAGACCTATGCTATGGCGGCTTCGGCTGCATTGGCAATTACCCTGGTGCCGGTATTGATGGGGTATTTTATTCGCGGCAAGGTGTTACCCGAACATAAGAACCCGGTTAACCGCATGCTGACCGCTGTTTATATGCCGGTATTAAAAAAGGTATTGAATTTCCCCAAAGTTACCTTGTTGATAGCCGTGCTGATTCTGGGTGTCGGGATCTGGCCATTGGATAAAATCGGTAGTGAATTTATTCCACCACTGGATGAGGGTGATTTGATGTATATGCCAACGACTTATCCGGGCATCTCGGTGGGTAAGGCGAGGGAGTTACTTCAGCAGACGGATAAATTAATTTATACGGTGCCCGAGGTAAAGACTGTCTTTGGTAAAGTTGGACGGGCAGAAACAGCGACTGACCCTGCCCCTCTAACCATGATCGAGACCTTTATTCAGTTAAAACCGAAGGATCAGTGGCGTGAGGGTGTTACCACCGAGAGCTTGAAGAAAGAGTTTGATCAACTGGTGAAACTGCCGGGTGTCACCAATGCCTGGGTGATGCCGATCAAGACCCGTATTGATATGTTGGCAACGGGTATCAAAACGCCTGTTGGTATCAAGATTTCCGGGCCGGAGTTAATTGAGATCCAGAAGATTGGTGAGCAACTGGAGGTTATTCTCAAGGATGTACCTGGTACTGCCTCGGTTTATTCTGAGCGTGTTGCCGGTGGGCGTTATATTAAGGTGGATATCAAGCGCGAGAAGGCGGCACGTTATGGGCTGAATATTGCCGATGTGCAACAGGTGGTGGCGACCGCGATTGGTGGTGTGAACGTGACGCAAACGGTTGAGGGGCTGGAGCGTTATCCTGTGAATATTCGTTATCCACAGGACTATCGAAGTTCACCTGAGCAGCTGTCTCTGTTACCAGTGGTAACACCGAACGGTCAACGTATCTCGCTGGGCGATGTGGCGAATATCTTTATTGAGGATGGCCCCCCTGGTATTAAGAGTGAGAATGCACGTTTGAATGGCTGGTCATTTATTGATATCGAAGATGTGGATGTCGGTAGCTATGTGGTTAATGCGCAACGGATTGTTGATGAACAGCTTGAGCTGCCTGCCGGTTATTCCATTGGTTGGTCAGGGCAATATGAATATATGTTGCGTGCCAAGGAAAAACTAACCTATGTGGTGCCATTGACCCTGGCGATTATTATCGTGTTGTTGTTTATAAACTTTCGTAATGTTGTTGAGGTCGGAATTATTATGGGTACCTTGCCACTGGCGATGGTGGGTAGTATCTGGTTGATGTATCTACAGGGCTTCAATTTCTCGGTGGCTGTGGGCGTTGGTTTTATTGCGCTGGCCGGGGTGGCAGTGGAGATTGGGGTCATTATGCTGGTCTATCTAAACCAGGCTTATAGTCACATGTTGTATGAGTGTGAGAGCAAGGGTGTGGCTCCACGGGAAGAAACCCTGCGCCATGCCGTGTTACATGGTGCGGGTATGCGTGTGCGTCCGGTGATGATGACGGCAGCGGCCATTATCGTTGGTCTGTTACCTATTTTGTATGGTACCGGAACAGGTTCGGAAGTGATGAGTCGTATTGCTGCACCGATGGTGGGCGGTATGGTAAGTGCTGTGATATTGACCCTGCTGGTGGTGCCGGCAATCTATTTTATCTGGCGCAGACACAGTATTAAACAGGTATGTGAATTGCCGAAGGATTGAGAGTGAAGGTCGCTGCTGCGCTGTTAAGTTCGAGGCATGAATGGCGGTGTGAAAGGTGTAGATGTTAATGCGTTATTTTTTAAATCAGGAGATTGAAGTATGTTAATTAAGAAAATTTTTATAGCAATAGTATTAAGTGGTGCCGTTTCAGGTGTGGTACTGGCAGGTGGTTCGCATGGTCATGATGATCATGGCATGACATCGGGTGGTGGGCATTCAGGGCATGATATGGGCTCAATGGGGCATGGTGATGAAGAGGGTTCGCATGGTCATGAAATTAGTCCTGTTGGTCAGCCTGCGATGGCATCACAGGCAACAAAGACAATTCGGGTTAGCGCAATGGACACCATGCGTTATCATTTTTCGTCAAAGCCGGATCTGCAAGCGGGTGATATTGTGAAGTTTGTGATTACCAATGAAGGTAAAATTAATCATGAGTTTTCTATCGGTGATGAGGAAGAACAAGAGGAACATCGTGCCATGATGCGTAAGATGCCCGGTATGGTTCATGCGGATGGTAATACCGTGACCATCAAGCCCGGTGAGACCAAGGAGTTGACATGGCAGTTCAAGGGTGACGATGAGGTGATATTCGCCTGTAATATCCCCGGTCACTTTGAGGCAGGCATGTTTGCTAAATCGAAGATTGGTGCCCCTGAGGAAGCTGAATCACATCATGGCGGTGAATCGCACGGCCATCATTAAAATGGTTAATTTTTTCGTTCTCACGTAAGCGGAAACACATAAAAAACAAGGGGCTAATTAGCCCCTTGTTTTTTATGCGCCTATAAAAATAATTGACAATAGGCAGTTTTTTTGTTTTAGGGTTACCTTCTACTTTACGGTAAGTTATTGTAATAACTATAAGCAGGAGCTGATTTTTATGCATAAAAGACTCACAACAACCCTCACCATAGCCGTTCTGGCAACAACAAGTATTCAAACTCAAGCCGCTAATTGGACAGATCGTATTGCCTTTAGTGGCTTTGCCAGTGCTAATTATCATCAGACCAATGACTCGGCTCCATTTAATGGAGTGTCAGGGCAAGGTCATGACGATGATGGTAGTTTCTCTGGTACGCGTATGGGGCTTAATGTACGTGCCAAGATCAATGAGCGGTTCCGTTTTGCCGGTCAGTTGTTTGCATCCCAAGAGGAGGATGACTATACCGTTCGTGTTGAGTGGGCTTTTGGTACCATGAATCTGATCGAGGGTTTGGATCTGCGTGTGGGGGCAATGGTCCACAGATAACCCGAGAGGCCTATACCGGTGCTGATCTGTTTAAGGGAGAGATTAGTATGGTCGATGGCAATGTCCGTCAATTAGGTGGTGTTACCCTGAAGGCAGATTGGGATGAACTGGTGTTGTTACAGTTCTCGACCTATCGGGGTACTATGAGAGATGTTGTTGCTATGCCTGTGATGAATGGTCAGAATCATGAGGCTACGACATTTGGTCTCAAGGTAGATATCGATAATTACCTGTTTATGTATGAGATTGCTGATATGAAAATGGGTAATCTGGCTATGATGAAGACGGATAGCTGGTATGTTACATTCGGTTATCGTATTGGTAATTTTATGCCAAATATTACCTTTGAAAATTTTCAACGGGGTACCCCGTTGGTTGATGATCAGGATATTACCACCCTGGGTCTACGTTGGGATGTGCTCAGGGATGTGGCAGTAAAGTTTGAAGTCTCCCGCATAAAATTGAATGCCGGTCGGGGTTTGTTTGACCCTGCGCCTACTCCCGGGCCGAGTAGCAATAGCGTTAATATGTTTGGCATTGGCATTGGCATTGGCATTGGCATTGGCATTGACACTGTATTTTAGGGGATTAATAATGGTTTATCGTAAATTTTTATCATTGGCTTGTCTCCTTTTTGCTGGCCTGTACAGTATTTCTGCACTGGCGGGTGTGGCTGTTATTGTTCATCCATCCAATGCGGATAGTAGTTTGAGTAGTGGTGTTGTGAAGCGAATCTTTCTGGGTAAAAAAAGCAAATTTCCCGGTGGTGGTAAGGTGGTGGCTATCGATCAATCGTATGATAGTGCTGATCGTGGCCAGTTTTATCAGAAAGTGGTGGGTAAGAATAGCGCGCAGATGAAATCTTACTGGTCGAAAATGATCTTTTCCGGTAAGGGTGTGCCGCCAGAATCGGTTGATGATGGTGCTGCCGTCAAGGACTGGGTGGCGGGTCATGCTGAAGGTATTGGTTACATCGATAGTAGTTTGGTTGATGACTCTGTAAAGGTCGTACTGGATATCCAGTAATGATTGTATCTATGACCGTTAACTCAGGTGATTCCTGGAATTATTGCAATGCCGAGGTTGGCTTATGAACTGGCTCCGATCCCTTTCGATACGTTACAAAATATTGTTGATCGTTCTTATCGCTGTACTCGGGTTTAGCGTTAATTTGGTTTTTAATTATAGTGTGACGAGCAGTAATGCGGTCAGGTTGCATCATATTAAGGATGTTTATTTCCCGACCCTTGAGCGTATTGATGCCAATCTGGTGCGTCTGGATCAGATTAAAGAGACCATGAATACAGCGGCGAGTACCGCTGAGCTGGATATGTTGGAGGATACCGACGAGCTTGCGGAGGCTATGCACAATGCCTTTGCTGAAGTCAGTCAGCTTGATGCGGGGTAGTTTGAACAGTTTTAGTAGCACCTTGAATTCTTTCCGTGATGCCAGTTATGAGCGATTCATTAACAGTATACAGACTGTTGATGCATCCTCTCGTGAGGCCTTTGATGTGAGCTTGATCGTCAGTCTATTGGCTGCTCTCGTTGTGGTTGTATCGGGGCTGATTATTAGTAGTCTGGTAACGAAAAATATCCTTAATGTGGTCGATTCACTGGAAGAGATGGCGCGGGGTGAGGGGGATCTGACCAAGCGCTTGATTGCCTCGGGTAATGATGAGATTGGTCGTTTGGTTGATGCCTTTAATACCTTTGTTGCCAAGTTACAAGGTATTGTTCAGAGTATTTCATGCTCTGCCGGTCAGTTGACCTCAGCCGATCGCTTCTATTAATCTATTGGCGAATGATGTTGAAAAGGCCTCCGGGGTAATTAACAAGCTGGAAGCGGATACTGAAAATATTAGTGTGGTACTGGATGTTATTCGTGGTATATCCGAGCAAACCAACCTGCTTGCCTTGAATGCAGCGATTGAGGCAGCACGCGCTGGTGAGCAGGGGCGTGGTACGCACCGGTTATTTAATCGGCGTCCTTGATCCATCCTTGCAGTGCTTCAATAATCTTTTCCGCTTGATCCTTGCTGGAAATATTGAATTTTGACTTTTGGTTGTACTCACCATTGCGTTTCTGATAACGACGTATGGTGTATTTATCCTTGCCATATTCCTCTGTTTTTCGATCCAGATCTTGATAACGAAAGATGATCGTCGACCATGCGCCCTTGGTTAGAACGATCTTGTCCAGTTCTTTAACGGTTAATTGACCGCTATCGGTGTAGTTGACAGTTAGTTCATCGATGGTTTCAGCCATTTTATTGCTTCCTTATTGAGATGTTTCCGCTAGTATATCATTATCAGTGCTATCCCGTTAACTCAAGAGACAGGCAACCCTTAATGATCCATTATTTTCCCTGTTCACCTGACCTTGATGATCTACCTGTATGTTTTCCTGACCCCTTTTCTAATTCCCCCCATCCCTTGGCAAAACAAGCGGCTTTGTTGTTACAACAATCCTTGCGCTCTCCTTCTGACTGGCAGCATGATTTTGATGCCGATGACGGTGGCAAAATGTTGGGTGTTCTGGTGGTGTGTGATGAGGCAAGAAAAATAGGCTTTATCGCGGGGTTTTCAGGTATGTTAGCAGGGCAGTGGCAGTTACCGGGCTTTGTACCCCCGGTGTTTGATATATCCGAACAAGCTGTTTTTTTATCTTCAGGGGAGCAGGGGTTGCAGCAATTGGCATTGGAAATACAATGCCTGGAAGAGTCACAGGAACGGTGTGAACTATTGAATACATTGCTTTGTTTGCAGGGGCAGCGTGATCAGGCACTGGATGATCTGTGTAAGCGAAAACGTCAGGCGAAGGTGGAACGAAAACAACAACGTGTCTTGTTACAGGATATAGCCGATGATGTGGCAAGAGAAAGACGATTAAGTTTATTGTCCTTGGCAAGCTGTCGGGATAAACGTGAGATAAAAGAGACGCGAAAGATGTGGGCTGACAGGGTTCAGTTATTACAGGTCAAACTGGATGTTATTGAACAACAGATCCTGGTTTTAAAGAAACAGCGCACCGATCAATCCCGTATTTTGCATAAAAAGATTCGTGCCACGTACCGTTTGACGAATCGTTTGCTAGAACAGCGTGCCATGACTGATTTTTTTGTGCAGGGTTTGCCACCCGCGGGGGCGGGCGATTGTGCGGGTCCCAAACTGTTGTATTATGCCCATCAACATAAGCTACGACCGATAGCTTTGGCAGAGTTCTGGTGGGGAACTTCACCATCGGGCGGTGTGCGCCATCATGCACATTTTTATCCGGCTTGTCGTGGAAAATGCAGGCCAATATTACCTTTTATGTTGCGTGGTCTGGAGGTTCAAGCAGAGGCGCAGTTCGGGCTGAATGTTGATCTGAATGAGCCGCGTGTAGTCTATGAAGATGACGTTTTACTGGTGTTGAACAAGCCTTCTGGTCTATTGTCGGTGCCGGGTAAAGTGGTGTCTGATTCTGTCTACACGCGTCTGCAACAGCGTTATGCTGATTGTCCTGAACTGACCCTGGTGCATCGATTGGATATGGCAACATCCGGTTTGTTGCTGGTGGCAAAGAATAGACGTACGCATAAGGCCTTGCAAAAGCAGTTTTTACAACGGAGTATAGAGAAACGGTATGTCGCATTACTGGACAGGGTGCTGGCAATAGATCAGCTTGAGGGAGTGATTGATCTACCCTTGCGTGTTGATCTGGATGATCGGCCACGACAACAGGTTTGCTATGAACATGGGAAGCTTGCTAGAACGCGTTGGCGGGTGATTGCTCAGGAAGATGCATTAACCCGTGTCTGGTTTTACCCGGAAACAGGGCGTACTCATCAATTGCGGGTGCATGCCTCACATCGGGATGGATTGAATGCTGCAATTGTGGGTGATGGCCTGTATGGTAAAGATGCGGAGCGTTTGATGTTACATGCTGAGAGATTATGTTTTACTCATCCTTTGAGTTTTGAGCGTTTGGAGATTGAGGTGGAGGCGCCATTTTAGTTAATATACTTGGTAAATTTGAGGTCTGGGTTACTTCTCTTTATCATCGACACGCCGTAAATACATCCATGTAGGCTCGATGGCCGCGTCCATGCGGCCAACGGTCTCTGCTAAAGAGAAGCAACCCAGGCCTCTTGAGTTACGGTAAGGGGGGAGGTATATGAATAAAATGATTCGTATGTTGGTAGTGTTAGTTGTTATTGTGGGTATTTTTCCTTTTATATTACCGTTAAAGGATGGTAAGCCATTATTAAAATGGTCGGATATATCAATGCCGAAACAGCTTAAGGTGCCTGCTTTATCTGATCTTCCTGACATGCCTGATCTACCCGATGTGTCGGATCTTTATAGTGGGTCATCGGATGTCTCTGTTACGGTTTATAAGTGGAGGGATGCCAATGGTAACTGGCATTTTGGTGATGCCCCTCCTGCGGATGTGAGTTATGAACGTATCACGGTTAAATAGGTAGGGTGCGTACCACGCACCAATATCATCTTAGGAATCGTTTGATAACAAAAACAATAAAGGACAGGATGCCGAGTAATAATATCGTTAAGCCGATACGGTGATTCTCTGCGGATACCAGTTCACTACCAAAGTGTGCTAGTAAAAAACTGGCGGGGATAATACCGGCAAGGGTGGCAATAACAAAACGCCAGAAGCTTAATGAAGTCACCCCTGCAGCATAGCTGATCATATCAAAGGATATAAAGGGTAGTAGGCGTGATATGAAAACAATAAACATCAACATATTCTGCGACCCTTTTAATTTATTTCCATAGGTAGAATCCAGCCATTTTTTTGTAATATCAATACCGCTGAGTCGTGCAAGAAGGAAGGCGGTAATGGCACCAAGCACTGAGCCAATGACAATATAGAGGGTGCCAAGAGTATGACCATAAAGTGCGCCGGCAGCCAGGGCGATAGGTGCGCTTGGGATAGGGCTCATAATGATAGCTGCCATCATTAACCCAATAATAAGCAAAGGTCCGTTGGCACCTTGTTGTTTGATCCACGTCTTTAACTGGTCACTATTTTCAAAAAATGCCAGTGCGCCTGTTTGCTCAATGAGCAAGTAACCCGCAATGAGCACAATGATAATGATGCTAAAATAGATTATGGGTCTGAGTGGAATATTATTTTTCACTACGGTCTTCCTCAACAAGACCATATTTTTTTAATTTTCGCCACAGTGAAACACGGTCAATACCGAGGATCTTTGCTGCTTGCGTGCGATTTTGCCTACTTCGATTGAGCACATAACGGATATAATCCGCTTCACGTTCAATCAGAGTCGGTAGCCGTCCAGCCTCTTCACGCACGACATGTACCGCATGCTCTATCAGCGTGACAGGTAAATTGGCTAGGGTGAGTTTGCCTTCTTGAGCCAGTGTTACTGCACGTTCTATAATGTTTTCAAGCTCGCGGATATTTCCCGGATAGTCATAGTCAATCAATATATCTATTACGGCAGGTTCAATATCCTCGACGGCACGCCCCATGCGTGTGGCATGTTTACGCAAAAAGTGGAAGGCAAGAAGAGGGATGTCATCACGGCGTTCTGCTAATGGTGGAAGATGTAATCCTAATACATCAAGACGATAATAAAGATCCTGCCGAAAACGGCCAGCGGTGACCTCGGCAAGTAAATTACGATGTGTTGCAGTAATCAAACGAATGTTGACCGGGATCGAACGGGTTGAACCCAGTCGTTGGACGCTTCTTTCCTGAATGACGCGCAATAATTTCACCTGCATTCCAATCGACATCTCGGCAATCTCATCGAGAAAAAGAGTGCCATTATCAGCGGCCTCGATAATGCCTGCTCGTGCTTCGGTTGCCCCGGTATAAGCCCCTTTTTCGTGACCAAATAATTCATTGGCAAGGAGATCTTCCTGTAGTGCCCCACAGTTGACTGCCTGGAACACCTCTTTCCCCCGAGTGCTGTGATCATGGATGAATTGAGCTAGTAGTTCTTTGCCGGTTCCACTCTCTCCGGTTATCAGTATATTGGTATCGGTAGGCGCGATCTGTCGTGTCATCTCTAACAGCCGTTGCATGAAGGCATCTTGAGTGATGATGGAGACATCATTGTTATTAACGAGTTGTTTTTTTAATCGCCGATTTTCCTGTTTCAACCGAACCAGTTCTATGGCATTGCGAATAACCTCACGTACCTCATTCAGGCGAAAAGGTTTGGCGATATAGTGAAAGGCACCGGCCTTCATAGCCTCTACTGCGGAGTCCAGTGTGGCATAACCTGTGATTAGAATGACTGCGCTTTCCAGTTCCAGTTCTCTGACGCGTTGAAGTATTGCCATACCATCTATTTTTTCCATGCGTAGGTCAGTCAGGATGACATCGAATGGTTGTTTCTCCAATACCTCGATGGCACCCATGCCTGTGGTACGGGTGATAACCTCATAACCTTCCTTGCGACAGACATGGGCAAGATTTTCCACTGCCGTTGCCTCATCATCAACGATCAGGATCTTTCTGCTAGTATCCACTGTTTGAGTCATCTGTTATCTCCAACTGGAAAAAGTAGTGCCACTTGGGTGCCTTTTCCGGGGCGGGAGGTGATGGCAAGACAGCCATCATGTTCATTGACAATCTCTTGCACAATAAATAGCCCCAGTCCGACACCCTGTCCAGGTTCGCTGGTAGTAAAAAATGGATCAAAGACCTTTGATAATGTTTCTTTGCTCATGCCTGGCCCATCATCGGTGACTAATATCTCGATGAATTGCTCCTCGTTGTCGGTGAGGCATTTTAGATTGCCAGCAACCTCAGCACCATCAGGGACAATGTTAACTCCGGGGTCATACATGAGGGCGCTGATGTGCAAGTGCATTTTTTCCCCTCCGGCATTTAATGCATTTTGGATCAGGTTGATAAAGAGTTGTTGAATACGTTGTTTATCGACCTGCAATACTAGTTCATCCGGTATGTTGATGGTGAGTATTGTGGAATGTTCCACTAATGTCTTGCGAATGATGGTTTGGATCTCATTAATCAGATCCAGCAATTTTAGGGGGGTTCTTTGAAAGACCCGTTGACTGCCGAAATCGAGCAGGCTTCTGACTATATTTCGTCCGCGTTCGGTCTCATTATTAATCTGTTTCAGCCAGATGTTCAGTTGTTTTTGATCAGCGCTATTGAGTTCTTCCATAAGTAACTGGCAGGATGATGAAATGTTGGAAAGTGGGTTATTTAGCTCATGGGCAACACCTGCGGAGAGTATGCCCAGGGCTGCCAGTTTTTCAGATTGCAAGGTGCGTTTCTGATGGATCTCCAGTTCCTTTAACATCTGATTGAAGACATTGGTGAAGGTGATGAACTCACGATCATCTGATGGTGATTCGATATGATTGAGTTCTCCTCGGGCAATGGCTGTTAAGCGTGATTCCAACAGTTTGAGAGGGGTTAATGCTACACGTCTGAGTTGATGGCCAACGATGTAAATAGCCAATCCAATTATAAACAAGGATATGAATAAGAACCATTGGGATTCCTGTACGGCCACTTTAAGCCGTTGGCGTTCCTGCCTTGATATTGATTCTACGGATAGATTAATCTGATGACCAATATCTCTTATCTCCTCATTGAGGCGTTGTTGCTCTATGCCGGATGACTGCTGCCAGTTGTCTAATTGGCTACGATAATGTTGTAGATTTGCTACCATTGTTGCCAAGTTCGATTCTTGCATAATTGAACTCAAGGTTGCCTTGTTTTGTTTCAAGATACTTAGTGATATGGCTGCATTTTCATTGATGCTGGACAAGGTCTTTCTATTTGAGTAGAGAAATAGATTTTTTTCTTCGCGCCGCATTTCCAGGATGGCGTCCCGCAGATTAGAAACCACTTCTCCTTCAATGACCTGTCGTTCAAGAAATAACAGATCCAGTAAGGCGATGATGCCCAGTATGACAATACCGCTAACGAGTACGATATACGCACGGGTGATTTTCCCACGTAAACTGCCTGTATTAACAATATTGACCATAACAAAACGCAACATACTGTTTCAATTTGAAACAATACTAGCAGTTTTTGCTATTCGGTGCATTTTCTAGTGTTCCAGCGGTTTTCCCTGTAAATGATGATTCATATTGCAACGCCTGTTGTGAGTTATATTATATTATTTGTATTTAAATCAATTGCTTGTGATTTATTGGTTCTGGCATATACTTTGCAATAACATAGTGGAGTAAGGCGAATGTATGAGTTAAAGGCACCTCTATTATGGAGTTAACATGATGAAAAAATCAGCGGGTTATTGGAAAAATTTGTTGTCTGGTTTAGGTTCTCAATATGCCGGTGAGTTTCTCTCTATGGATGAGAAAATGAAGACGTTGGGGGCTGTCATAGAAAAGCAGGATCAACCTTCTTCTCCATCTTTGCATCTGGTAAAAAAACCGGGGGCTCAACGTATTGCTTTAATCAGCGATGGCAGGGGGCTAGGAGCACCGCTTAATTATGTCATTGAGACCTGCTTACGGCAAAATGCCAGGATTGAGCTGCTTATTCACGGACCGGTTGACATGATCAATATCTCAGTATTGGAAAATCATATTTATGAGGCTGGTATTGATTGTCAACGGACTCAATTCGGGGTAAATGCTGTTGAGGATATTACCGACTATATCAGTAATCAGTCAGCACTGATCTTTGTGGTCGCAATGCCTGACGATTCTGTTGCGAAGGCACTTATAGAAGATGTGATTCCAAAACGGTATAATCGTCTGCTTGTGCCTATGGTGCTGATTGAGGATAGCACTTCGGCGTTGTCAGTGAAAAGGCCTACTCGTCATTTAAGGTGATGTGATCAGGTCAGGTAGCCAGCTGTACCGGTCCAATATAAATAACCAAATTCTAAAATAGTTAAGAAGAGTGAAATAATGAATAAACTTGCTGATGAAGAGCAAACAATTGTAACGCCAGGGGTTTTTAGTCCAAAACAGATTATTGCAGCCATAATATTTACAGCATTTGCATTCTTTCTTGCTACCGTGGTGCCCACGATTGAAATAGCCTGGGTGAGTGCTGTGCTGGTTCTTACTATTTATCTTTTTGCTTTTGAAATTGTTAGTGTGGATGTTGCGGCAGCAACTGTTATGGTGCTGTTGGGACTGACCTCGCTATTGGCACCTTTTATGGGGTTGGAACAGGGTTTAGTAGACAATAAACACTTGTTTGATGGCTTTTCATCCAATGCGGTGATGTCAATTATTGCTGTTATGATTATCGGTGCAGGTCTTGATAAGACGGGCATTATGAGTAAGGTGGCGGCCTTTATCCTGAAGGCAGGTGGTACCACCGAAAAACGAATAATCCCGATCATCTCCGCAACCGTTGGTTTCATATCTTCATTTATGCAGAATGTGGGTGCTGCGGCACTCTTTTTGCCCGTGGTTTCTCGTATATCAGCGCGTTCCGGTATTCCATTATCCCGCCTGTTGATGCCTATGGGTTTCACTGCCATTCTGGGTGGCACCATGACTATGGTGGGATCAAGTCCACTAATTTTGTTGAATGACCTGATTTTAACCTCGAATAAGGCTCTGCCTGCGGATCAGCAGATGGATACCTGGGGTTTGTTCTCTGTGACTCCGGTGGGTGCTGCCCTGATTGTTACCGGTATTATTTATTTTGTTCTGGCGGGTCGTTTTGTGTTGCCAAAGACTAAAAGTGAGAGCAGTACCAGTGGTAGTGATCCGATGCGCTATTTTCACGATGTTTATGGTGTGGACTACGCATTATCTGAATTGGTGGTGACTGATGGCAGTGCAATCATTGGTATGCATCTTGATGATGTTGAAACGGTTTATCGTGTGCGTATAATTGCTAGTAAGCATGCGGGTGGGGCATCTCGCCTGGGGCCGGGAACCATCGCCAGGGATACAGAGATTGAGTCTGGTATGGTGCTGGGCGTTATCGCTGATCCCCAGGTGCTTTCTCATTTTGTTGAAAAGTATGCACTTAAAAAGCGCAGTGAGCTACGTTCATTTTCTGATGCACTTTCGAGCATAAAGGCCGGTATTGCCGAGGTGGTTATACCGCCAGGTTCAAGATTGATTGGAAAAACAGCGCGTGATGTCTGGATGCGTAAGGCCTATGGTCTCGCTATGATTGGTCTGCATCGTAATGGCAAAACCATGCGTGAGGGTGATGATATACGCAATAATCCCTTTCAGGCAGGTGATACGCTGGTGGTTCATACGGCATGGACAGCGTTGGAGCGTATCGAAAAGGATAATGATTTTGTTGTCGTGACGACCGAATACCCGCATGAGGAGGAAGTCCGACCCAACAAGATTCTACCGGCAATGATCTTCTTTGGTATTGCGTTATTTATGGTGTTGTTTACTGATATTCGTTTGTCGGTAGCGCTATTGACGGGTGCTATGGGTATGGTGCTTTCAGGTGTGTTGAAGATAGAAGAGGCCTACGAAGCGGTTTCATGGAAAACGGTATTCCTGTTGGCCTCCCTGATTCCTCTTGGGCTGGCAGTGGAGACCACGGGTACCGCTAAATGGATTGCTGACCAGGTTTTGTATGTTGTGGGTGATCAGGAAATATGGGTGATTCAGACAGCGATTGCTGTATTGGCAACCTTCTTTACATTAGTGATGTCGAATGTGGGTGCCACTGTATTGTTGGTGCCGCTCGCGGTTAATATTGCAATTGGTGCGGGGGCGAATCCTGCGGTGTTTGCCTTGACTGTTGCTATTGCTACTTCTAACTCTTTCTTAATTCCCACCCATCAGGTCAATGCCTTGATTATGGGGCCAGCGGGCTATCGTGTGGCCGATTTCTTGAAGGCTGGCGGAATCATGACTGTGCTGTTTTTAGTTGTGATGATGGTTATGATGAATATCGTTTTCTAGGAAATAAAAATGAATAATAAATCAAGCTCGTTGGTGGCTCTGTGTGTTACAACCATCCTCTCTTTACTTGTGCCCATTAATGCAATGGCTAATGAGGCCGGGGGACAACTCCTGAATCTGACGGATAGCTGGGTCGGTTATACCTCAATCATGATTTTTGCCATCGCCTATATTCTTGTTGTGGCAGAGGAATTTACCCATCTGCGTAAATCCAAGCCGGTTATTCTTGCGGCAGGTATTATCTGGGGTTTGATAGGTTGGGTTTATACCAGCCATGGTATGTCCCATGCTGCTGAGGCAGCGGTGCGCCATAACCTGCTGGAGTATTCGGAATTAATGCTCTTCTTGCTGGTGGCGATGACCTATATTAACTCGATGGAAGAACGTCAGGTCTTTGATGCCCTGCGGTCATGGTTAATCAAGAAAGGCTTTGGTTTTCGTCAGCTCTTTTGGCTCACGGGTTTCCTTGCCTTCTTTATCTCCCCGGTAGCGGATAACCTTACCACGGCATTATTAATGTGTGCCGTCGTATTGGCAGTGGGTGCATCAAGCCCTAAATTTGTTACCTTGTCCTGTATTAATATTGTGGTGGCATCCAATGCCGGTGGGGCATTCAGTCCCTTTGGTGATATCACCACATTGATGGTCTGGCAAAAAGGCATGGTCGACTTCTGGGGTTTCTTTGCTTTGTTTGTTCCATCAATGGTTAATTTTATTGTTCCTGCGGCAATCATGCATTTTTCTATCCCTGATGAAAGACCCGCGACGACAGAAGATACTGTGATGATGAAGCGCGGTGCCAAACGTATTGTTATATTTTTTCTGTTGACTATTGTTACCGCAGTCAGTTTCCATAATTTCCTTGGTCTACCACCCGTAATAGGTATGCTCACCGGTTTAGGTTATCTACAATTACTTGGTTTTTACCTAAAAAAGACCAATTACAAGTGTGTAAATGCCATGAGTCAGGTGGTGGATGCTGAGGGACACAAGGCCAGTGCCGTCCCATTTGATATTTTCAATAAGATCGCGCGTGCGGAGTGGGATACTCTATTCTTTTTCTATGGTGTTGTTCTTTGTGTGGGTGGGCTGGGTTTCCTTGGCTACCTGGCACTGATCTCGGATGTGATGTATAACCAATGGGGTGCCACCAGTGCGAATATTGCCGTCGGTGTGATCTCGGCAATTGTTGATAATATTCCAGTGATGTTTGCCGTGCTGACGATGAATCCGGATATGTCGACAGGTCAGTGGTTACTGGTTACCCTGACCGCCGGTGTTGGCGGTTCATTGTTATCCATTGGTTCAGCCGCAGGCGTGGCATTGATGGGGCAGGCACGTGGTAAATATACCTTCTTTGGTCATCTGAAGTGGTCACCCGTTATTGCACTGGGCTATGCCGCCAGTATCGTAACCCACATGTGGTTGAACAGTAGCCTGTTTTAAAGTGGCCATTGTTTCCAACGTATCTGCCATTTCTTTTTGAAAGGTAAATACTTGCCATATTCATAAATCGCTAGTCCGCTTAAAATCAGGGCGGTACCAAACCATACTTGAGAACCAATTTCCTCATTATTGATCGCAGCCCCCAGTAATAATGCCATGACAGGTGTAATCAGGGTGATCAACGCGACTCGCTCCACATTAATGTTTTTTAGCAGATAATAGTAGAGAGGAAAGCCGAGTGCAGTACCCAAAATGGCCAGGTAAACAATGGCCATGACAGATTGCTGTGGCCAGGTTTGTGGCCAGTTAGAATTATAAAAGGCATTAGCAAAAAATAATGGCGTAGCAACAATCAGACTCCCAATAGTAATAGAAATAGCGGGTATATCGGGCTTCAACTTACGGATAATAACCGCACCAAGAGATTGTGCCGATGCAGCAAACGTTACTGCGGCAACGCCTGCCAGGGCGGCGGTTGAAATGCTCAGGCCTTCTATAAACACGACTATCAGCCCACTTAATCCGAGTAACATACCAAAGATACGTCCAGGGGTGAAGGTGCTTTCATGCAGAATTAACATAGCGAAGATGCTGGTTAAAACAGGTGAAAGACCAAATATAACTGAAATCCATCCAGACGGAATATATTGTGCTGCCCAGTAGACAGAAGCCATGGTCAGGAATAATGATAAACCACTGACGATGTAAAGGTATCTTGCCTGTCTGTTCCAGGGTAGCGGTAGACGCTGTAGACGAGCAATCATTATCAATGCAAACAAACCAATGATCATACGCAGGGCAACACCATACTCATAGCCAATTCCAGCGCTACTCCATTTAATGCCAAGTGGTGTTGTACTCCATACAAGTATGACAATGATATAAGCAGCAGGGACAGACACGTCTTTTCTCCAGTGAGTGAAAGATTAACAATAAAAAAGGCCACTATCTTTTAGGTAGTGGCCTGATGAAAAACTATTTTCTGTATGGGTTTTAAAACACAACAGAAGGCCACTGCGGGGACTGCCATAGAGGTAGCACGCACATGCATCGAATTACGGAGTGGCGGGTAAATGTATTCATGTCTCGATGGTCGATGTTTCTGTGTGTTTTGTCAACAGAAAGTTTTACCTTTATTTTTCTACTGAGGTTTGCAAATACATCGACGCTGGCTAAACAGGATTTCTGCCAGGAAAATACCGATATAAAAACCCCCGATCCATATCAGACTATCTTTATCTGATTGCCATAAATAAATAATTAAAGCTAGCCATGAAGAGACAGTGAGTAATAGACCGATTAAGGGGATGGCTGGATGTATGTTAATTATTTTTCTGAGCCGAAATGCAGATAGATGAATGCTGGCAAAGATCAACAAAAAAGTTGCGCTGGCGAAAGAGGAAATAATATTAAGATTACTTAGGTTGACAAAGACCAGTGTGGTGGCTGTGATAATAGTTAAACTTACCCATGGAATATTATTTTGCTGGCGGCGAAAACCAAAAACAGCTGGCAGGGCTTTTTCACGGGCCATTACCATACCTAATCGGGCTGTACCAAAAAGTGTTGCATTAATCGCTGATGCCGTTGAAAACAGGGCTGCGACACCAATCAAAACAAAACCCGCATGACCGAGGAAGGGTCTGGCTGCTTCTGCCAGTGCATATTCCTGATATTTTATGATTTCTTCAGGTAATAAATTCCCTACTGCAACAAGAGAGACCAAGACATAAATAAAGATAGTAATAATAATTGAAATCATAATCCCCTTTTGTAAGTTATTTTCGGGATCTTCCATTTCATTAATGGCATTGGGGATTAGCTCAAAACCTTCATAGGCAACAAAAATAAGTGCGGCAGCCATAATGACCCCCGAGTAACCCTGATTAAAAACAGGTAGCAGATGGTCTGCTCTGGCATAGAATAATCCGATAGTGGCAAATAGCGAAAGGATTAATACCTTGATGGTGACAATAATTAGTTCACTATTTCCACTGGCCTTTACACCGTATAGATTGATACCTAAAAAACTCAGTAATACCAGTGATTCCAGCAAGTGATGCATGGCTGAATTGTCACCGTTGCTACCCAGCATGGCTGATCCATAAACAGCAAAGGTATAGGCATAGAGTGCCATGGTGCCTACATAGCCAGTGAGTAGTAGCCAGCCACCTATTCCAGCAACAAAGGGTGAAGAAAAGGCCTTTTCAAGAAAAGTAAAACTGCCACCACCTGATTGAAATGTGATGCCTAGTCTGACGTAGCAGAGCCCGGTTAATAGCGCAATAATGCCACCCAGTAAGAAGGCGATGGGTGCTGCATGACCTGCCTGAACAATAGCGAGCCCCAGCACTGAAAATATTCCACCGCCTACCATACCTCCCACGCCCATTGATATAACCTGAATCAGGCTGAGTTTTTCAGTTGTATTATTTTGAGTCATGTGCTTTGTGCAATGCTCCATATCTGTTATTTCTGGTTATGACTACCATCACAGAATGGTGCGGTTCCGGTTTTTTTACAACCACACAAATGTATGGTTTCTGTTTTTTCTGCACTAAAGGACTTGGGTTGAAAATCTGTACCTTTGTGTAAACCATCGCAATAGGGCTGACTCTTACTGCGGCCACAGGAACACCAGTAATAAGTTTTTCCCTGCTCAACATTAACGGTGTAGGGTGCGTTTTGTGGGTTTAGTGCTTTTGACATAATGTTCTCCTTTGTTTTGTTAAGATAGGTTTTCCCGCTTATGGGGCTGTAAAAAGTCAATGTCCGGTCCCTTTGGGATAATCCCGGTCGGATTAATTAAGTGATGACTAGCAAAGTAGTGGTGTTTGATGTGATCCATGTTGACTGTCTCTGCTACGCCGGGTACCTGATAAAGTTCGCGCGTGTAGGGCCATAGGTTCGGGTAATCCATTAGTCGTTTTTTGTTGGTCTTGAAGTGGCTGTAATAGACGGCATCAAAACGTACCAGAGTGGTGAATAAACGCCAGTCTGCCTCTGTGATTTGATCACCAACAAGATAGCGTTGTTTTGACAATCGTTCTTCCAGTTCATCCATAGTGTTAAACAAGCGATCAAAGGCCTTGTTATAGGCGTTTTGCGTGGTTGAAAATCCAGCACGGTATACGCCATTATTTATGTTGTTATATATGAGGTTATTGATTTCATCAATCTCTTTACGTAATGGTTCAGGATAAAAATCCACCTCAACCCTTGCGTAATTATCAAAGGCAGAGTTGAACATACGAATGATTTCTGAAGACTCATTATTCACAATGGTCTGACGTTCTTTATCCCACAATACAGGGACGGTAACCTGGCCATCAAAGTTGGCGTCGGCTATCAGGTAGTTTTGATATAAATAATCAGTATTGTTGACATGATCCTCTGTCGCGCCGGGATACTCACCGAATACCCAGCTCTTTTCTGGCATCAGGGGGTGAACGATGGATACCGAGATCACATCTTTTAGCCCTTTCAATGCACGAAAAATCAGAGTTCTATGTGCCCAGGGGCAAGCGTATGAAACATAAAGATGATAACGCCCCGGTTCAGCAATGAAACCACTGTCTCCACTCGGGCCTGCACGACCATCCTGAGTAATCCAGTTTCTGAACCCTGATTCTACGCGGACAAATTCGTCCTTAACGGTTTTAAATTTTACAGTCATTTTTTTAACCCATGATTATGTACAAGATTATTCGACTTAAAGTCACGCATTGCCTGGTCAACCTCTGCGCGAGTATTCATTACAAACGGGCCATATTGAACAATGGGTTCATTGATGGGTTTGCCACTAATCAAAACAAATCGTGCCCCCTGTTTCCCGGCTAAAAAATCAGCTCTGTTATCATCTGTTCCGAGTGCAATCAGTGTATGTAATGCTATCTTCTGCCCATTGACTTGTCCATCACCCTCAAACACATACAGAAAACTATTGTTCTCTTCCGGTAGTGCATGCTGAAAATTTTTACCTGCTTTTACCTGCACATCGAAATACGATACCTGGGTAATATTATCCAGGATGGGTGCCTGCATATCACCAAATTGACCGATGAGTAATTTGAGATTGAAGTCTATTGTCTCTATCACAGGGAAGTCAGTCGAAGGGAATTCCTGATATTCAGGCATATCCATCTTGTTTATTGCTGGCAGGTTAATCCACAATTGAAAGCCACGCATTAAACCATCCTTCTGTTTGGGCATCTCTGAGTGTATAACGCCACTGCCTGCTTTCATCCACTGTGCATCACCGGAGCCAAGATTGCCCGTATTGCCCATACTATCCTGATGTTCCATCTGACCATCAATCATATAGGTGAAGGTGCTGAAGCCACGATGCGGATGTGACGGAAAACCCGCAATGTATTCATCCGGGTCATCACTATTAAAATGATCCAGCAACATGAAGGGGTCATAATTACGCAGGGCAGGGGTACCGATAGTGCGGTGTACGGTGACACCTGCACCTTCAGTAATCTCCATCGCAGGTATCAGTCGAGTAGGACTCGCTTGTGTATTCATAATGTTCTCCTTGTGTTGGGAGCATTATCAGTGTTGTTAAATAAAGAATAAACATTGATAATGTGAATTAATTGTTCTTTTTATGGCAACAATAAGGAGGAGAGTAATGAATCGTTTTGATAATATGGATACCTTCATTCGGGTGGTTGAGGCAGGTAGCATCAGCGGTGCCGCCGACCGCCTGGGGGTGGCAAAATCAGCGGTGAGCCGACGACTGAAAGAGCTGGAAGGGCATCTGGGTGTTGAGCTTTTTCACCGCACCACTCGACGCATGAACCTGACGGATAGCGGCCGTGCTTTTTATCATCAGTCTGTACGCATACTGGAAGACTTACTGGAAGCTGAGCTTGCAACATCACAGGCGCATTGTGAATTAAAGGGCCGCCTGAAGGTTGCCATCCCCTCCAGTTTTGGTCTTATGCACATGGGCCCCGCTATTAACGAGTTTTTACAGGCGCATCCACAGATTGAATTTGATCTTGATTTTAATGACCGTGAAGTGGACTTAATGCAGGAAGGATTTGATCTTGCCATTCGTATCGCTAATCTGCCTGACTCAAGTTTTATCGCACGTCGTCTGACTTCTATTAAAACCGTTATGTGCGCTAGTCCATCTTACCTTGATAGCCAGGGTATACCACAAACAGTGGATGAATTGACAGAACATCAATGTCTTGTTTACAACCTGTTACATGATTTCGAACACTGGCATTTATCTGATAGCGCAGGCGATGTACATAAGATAAGGATACATCCATATCTGAAATCAAGTACAGGTGAGTTTCTCAGGGATGCCGCAGTAGAAGGCAAGGGTATCATTCTGGTGCCTTCTTTTATCGTATATAAAGAGATTGAAAGTGGTGCTCTGATTCCAATACTCAAGGATTACAAACCCTTTGAATTAGAGGCCTATGCTATTTATCCACAAACACGTCATTTGTCCAGACGTGTTAGAGCCTTTGTTGATTTTCTGGTAAAACGATTTCAGGGTATGCCTTATTGGGATGAATGTATTCAGGGGATTTGATTATAAAATGAATATCGATCAATCTTTTTTTGCGCTTAGCCTTACTTATCGTCTGAGTGCTTTGGCTAAAAAATCATTCTTCAGTGTTAATTCACTGATTTTAGCATGCAGATCCTTTAGTTGGCTTTCCTCAGCTTTGCTTAGTAATGTGTCTAGTGTTTCAGTTATCTGCTTAGAAGCCCATGAATATGATGATAAAAAGAGTCATAAAGTCTGATAATTAAGATTGAAATAGAAAAGTTGATGATTGTGAGTGGATCTTTTAGGGGCCTATACTCGCATGAACACAAACCCATGAGCGGAGTCTGGTTGAAAAATAGGCAAGGCAGTGTACCATTCATGCTCGTAAAACAATTTTGAGATAACTATGTCCCCGGATGATGTGAAAAAACTGATTGAAGATGGTATTGAAGGCGCTGAGGCCATTATTTCTGGAGAAGGCTGTAACCTTGAATGTACGGTTATTAGTGATATTTTTGAGGGTAAAAGCATGCTGAATGAACAGAAGATGGTGTATGCCACGGTGAACAATTTGATTCAAACTGGTGAGTTACATGCAATAGGTATTAAGGCCTTTACCAAGGCAGAGTGGGCAAATAAGCAGGGTTAAATCCCTGCTGAATTAAAGGGGGATAGTACCCTTGATCCATTGTAGGCTATTCAATAAAAAGGCTATCACATTGGCGGCCTTTTATGTTTTTTGTGAGACAGCTGCAATCGAACATATATCGTAATCTATTGATTTGTAAAGAGTTTTTACATTCTATCTCAGACTGTGTTACTGCCCGTGTTACTTCATAATATACGATTTACATAAGTAATCCGGTGTCTGTTTCAGGTTGATTGGCTTCATGGTTTAATATTAGGGTAAGCTTAGTAATCGTTCGCTTCGCCACACTCGTATAATATGAATTGAGTTCTTTTCTCTCAGGTAAACAATTCGAAAGGGAACATGAATAAGCTCCCTGATTTTTACATCATCAAACTCGGGTACAACCCTTCCTATATCAGGGTGATCGGCTAATGTCTGGATGTGCTCAATAATAGACGTTAAGAATTGTGTACCAACGGTAAGGGCATCTTCATTCTCGTAATATTCTTTAATGCCATCCAGATCACTGTATGCAGAATTGGCTATGAATATTTTCACTTATTCAATACCTAATTTTCTCTTTACATCATCCAGTTCCAGTTCTTTGCCTTCCCTGACTTCCATTAGGCCTTCAGCAACCGCCTTCATGAATGCTCTTTCTTCCTGATTTTTTTCATATTCTTCAAGACCCTGTACAACAGCGACACCTCGGCCACGACTGGTAAGCAAAATTGGGCGGTGAGAATTGTTGGCATGATTTACTACTTTTCCAGGATTGACCTTGAGGTCTGAGAGGGAGATAACATCTTCAGAGAATTTGGTTTGCATTGAATTGACCTCGGGGTGGCAATAAATGTATAGACCTGATTATAGCACCTGTTAACAGGGCTTGTGGCAGTCAGGGCTATAAATGCCATTATCTATTGATTATTAATATAATTTAACAATATTACTTGCTATATGTATTGATATAGCTATACTTTTTGATATATATTGTATCAATATGTTAAATCATTATGGCTAATGCATATAAACAACTTGCTAGAGAACAGTACACTACGCTGGTTAATACAGCTGCGCTATCACTATCTAGGTTGGTGTTTCCCAAAGAAGGCTGGATCAGATCGGTCAGAAAAGCACTGGGAATGTCAGGTAGTGACCTGAGTAAGCATCTTAATAGTAGCCGTACGGGCGCTGCTTATCTGGAAAAAGCAGAGGTAGATGGACGCATTACTATCAATAAGCTTAAAGAGGCTGCTGAGGCATTGGATTGTCACCTGGTCTATGGTTTTGTTCCTAATACATCTATTGATGAATCGATTAGCAAACAGGCAGAGCTTAAAGCCAGACATCTTTCTCAGTATGTCGATACTCAGATGGTGTTAGAGGCTCAATCTTTATCCCCAAAGGAGCTGAAAGCAGAGATCCTGCGTTTAAAAGAGAAGCTCATACGGGAAATGCCTAATGATCTATGGAAGCTATAGGTAGCGATGATGGGCTATCCAGATGGTGCAACACCACTTGATCCAGATGAAATGAATGGAATCAAGTTCCCTCATATCACGACCAGGGGGCAACTGGATCAGATGGAGCATGTTAATATACAGGAAGGTCTACGTTGGCTTAACCGTATTCAGCATACCGATATGTTTACAAATCAGTTTGTACGAAAGCTTCATGAGAAATTATTTGGCAATGTATGGAACTGGGCAGGTACATTTCGTCAAACAGAGAAAAATATTGGTATCAATCCTGTTCAAATATCTCAGCAACTGAGGGTATTGCTCGAAGATGCCCAGTACTGGATTAAAAATAAGACTTATCCACCTTATGAGTTAGCGTTGCGTCTACATCATCGTATTATGGCAGATGCTGTCTTGATGCAACTTCTAGCAAAGAAATCGATTGACTGGAAAGGTGATTCCCTAAATAGTGATTCTAAAATTAGAAATGATTATATAGCAGCATTGAGATATGCTGATCAGGGAGATTATGGTCCGTTGTTAGCGTTGTATTCAAAGGATTAAATCTGAGTGAATATATTATTCACTGATGTACGATCTAAAAGGAACGGGCAGCCAGGCGAGGTAAGTTATGACTAAGAAACGTAAATTATTTGATGAGTTAATGGATGGTGTTGATTCCATACAACAACATCGAAAATAAATATTTTTTTGAAATTAGAGTAATATCTATGAATGATGAATTCGAGGTAAAAATGTCGTCACTAAGCCAAGCCATATCAAGTGGAGGTAAGGCTGTACAGGTTGATATTTATGGAGATGGAAAAGGTAGATGGCTACTGGAAGTAATTGATGAATTTAATAACTCTACGGTCAAAAAATGCTAAACAACAGATTGAGCAACATAAGGCTGTTGCCGAGGCAGCATTCAAAAAAGATGCTCGCATCAATATTCGTTTATCATCCAGAGATCTTCGATCATTACAGGCAAGGGCATTATGAAATATTTTATGCTACCTCAAATAATCCTGCTGTTGTGTGACGGCTATGTGTGAACGGATACGACTGGACAAGCGACTGGTTGAGTTGATTGCATGCTCTCGTGGTGAGGCCCAGAAATATATTGAGGGTGGCTGGGTGCGGGTAGATGGTGAGGTTGTGGAACAGCCACAGTTTAAGGTGATGGAGCAGAAGGTGGAGTTGCATGCCGATGCAACGTTAGAGCAAGCTGTTCCGGTAACGCTATTGCTACATATGCCAACGGGTTTTGATGTGTGTGATCCCGCTGCACCGTTGCAGTTGATCGGCCCTGATACCCATGCCAAGGAAGATGACTCGGGTATTCGCGTGCTTAAACGCCACTTTGGTCGGCTCAATGTCACCGCGCCACTTGAATTGGGGGCTACGGGTCTATTGGTGTTTACTAACGATAGGCGAGTGGTACGTCGACTGGTGGATGATGCGACAAAAAACGAGCAGGAGTATATTGTTGAAGTGAGTAGCGAGATTGATCCTGAGCAGCTAGCCAAGTTGAATGGCCCAATGATGCTTAATAACTGGACTATTCCTAAAACCAAGGTTAGTCGACAAAGTGAGATTCGTCTGCGCTTTGCCCTTAAATCGGCACGCGCTGAGCAGATTGCGTTTATGTGTAAGAGTGTTGGCTTAACGGTGGTAGCTATGAAGCGTATTCGTATTGGAAGTATATCAATGGGTAAGTTGCCGCCGGGTCAGTGGCGTTATCTGCCGACGGGTAAGTTGTTTTAACTATGGATGCCTCCCATACTTGAATACGTTCTGTTCGATGAAAAGCCGCTCCAGATATTTACTGCTGAATCAAGGGATAAAATCACTTGAAAGTAGCCGTTAAATTGAATTAGTAATGCCTTAACGCGAGCAATAAAAAAGCCACCATAACGGTGACATTTTGTGCTTTTGGTGGAGACGGCGGGAATCGAACCCGCGTCCGCAGATCCTCTGCTGTTGGCTCTACATGCTTATCCGCGCCTTTAAGTTTAACGGTTTGCTACCCGACGGGCAGGGAAGACAAACAGCGAGTTCAGTTAAGTTTTAGCGAATCCACCCTGAACGTGCTTCATCGCGATTCTGTATGGGATGACTCCGGTGATCTGAGCGTACAGACACACATCAGGCCGAAGGCACTACACTGGTTTTTAAGCAGCTAGTGCGTAGTTGTCGTCGTTGGCAACTATAAGTTTACAGACTGGATTTACGAGGTAATTCTGTCCCTCGGCATGCACCTCAAGTTTCGCAACCCGCGTCGAAGCCAAGTCGTCCCCTATTGGTAACAAGTATATTTTAGCACAAATCGGTAGGGTGTGCATTGCGCACCAGGATCAATGCTGCTTGCCTTTCATAATGCGTTGTTTCTCACGTTTCCAGTCCTGATCTTTCTTGGTTGCGCGTTTATCGTGTTCTTGTTTACCCTTGGCGAGGCCTACATCCAGTTTGGCGCGTCCATGTTTCCAGTACAGGGCGAGGGGGATCAGGGTGTAACCTTTGCGTTCGACGGCACCAATTAATTTATCCAGTTCCTTGCGGTGTAGCAGTAACTTGCGATTGCGGGTGGCGATAGGGTTGACGTGGGTCGATGCACTACTTAATGCGGAGAGGTGGCAGCCATGCAGGTAGGCCTCACCCCGGTGGATGATGACGTAGGCTTCTTTAAGCTGTACCCGTCCGGCACGCATGCTCTTGACCTCCCAGCCATTCAGCACCAGACCGGCCTCGTAGTTTTCTTCGATATGGTAGTCGTGCCTTGCCTTGCGGTTGAGTGCAATGGTGTTGGAGGGTGCGCCGGTCTTTTTGTTCTTTTTCGCCATGCTGTGATTATATCAGTACAGTGGATTTAAGGGAGAGTAAATTTACTTGGAGGCACTGGGCACTTACAATAGACTTTATTATATCTTTGTTGGGTTACGCTATGCTAACCCAACCTATCTGGTTACGGATTATTTTTTTGTGTGTAGGTCGGGTTAGGCGTAGCCGTAACCCGATAATTTTAATATTAAGGGTTTTTATATGTCGGATCAGCAACAAGCGGGACAACGCACATCCATTCATGGTGAATGGTCTTCGCGTTTAGCCTTTATTATGGCGGCAACCGGTTCGGCGGTGGGGCTGGGTAATATCTGGAAGTTCCCTTATATCACCGGGGAGAATGGTGGTGGTGCCTTTGTCCTGGTCTACCTGCTTTGTATTGCGGCGATTGGTATCCCGACTATGATGGCGGAGATCATGATTGGTCGTCGTGGTCGTCGTAGCCCGATTAACAGTATGCGTTATCTGGCGAAGGAGGCGGCTGCGAACCCTTTCTGGCGTTATGTCGGTTGGTCGGGTATGTTGGCGGGGTTTTTGATTCTGTCTTATTACAGTGTGATTGCGGGCTGGGCACTGGCCTATGTGTTTCGTACGGCGGCTGGGGTGTTTGATGGTGCCAGTGCGGAATTTGTCGGGGATGTCTTTAATGGTCTGACCACAGATCCGGAACGGTTGATTGCCTGGCACACTATCTTTATGGTGATGACGATGGTGATTGTGGCGCGTGGTGTGCGGGGTGGTCTGGAAGCGGCGGTGCGTTATTTGATGCCGGCCTTGTTTGTGTTAATGATTGTCCTGTTGGGTTATTCGATGCAGACGGATGCCTTTCAACAGGGGTTGGCCTTTCTATTTAACCCGGATTTTAGCAAGATATCTGCTCACGGGGTATTGATCGCGATGGGGCATGCCTTCTTTACCCTGAGTCTGGGTATGGGTGCTATTATGGTCTATGGTTCCTATCTGCCGCAGGGGATCTCGATTGCCAAGACCTCGATTATTGTAGCGGGGGCGGATACCCTGGTGGCATTACTCGCCGGTATGATTATCTTCCCTATTGTCTTTACCTATGGTCTGGAACCGGGTGCAGGGCCGGGGCTGATCTTCCAGACCTTGCCTATTGCCTTTGGTCAAATGCCGGGTGGTGCCTTCTTTGGTGCCTTGTTCTTCCTACTGCTGGTCTTTGCGGCTTGGTCTTCATCTATCTCCTTGATTGAACCTGTGGTCTCCTGGTTGGTTGAAAACAAGGGAATGAGTCGGGTAATGGCAGCCTCTTTATCGGGGCTAGTGACCTGGTTTGTTGGGTTGCTGACGGTGTTTTCCTTTAATCTGTGGTCGGAGGTAACACCACTGGGCGGGATTACGATTTTTGCAGAAAGTACCTTCTTTGATTTACTGGATTATCTAACCTCGAACATCATGTTACCGTTGGGTGGTTTGCTGATTGCGATCTTTAGTGCCTGGGTGATGATGCGTAAGGATAGCTGTGAGGAATTGGCAATGGAGGATGGTCTGGCCTATCAGGTTTGGCGTTTTCTGGTGCGTTATATCACCCCGGCAGCGGTATTAATGGTGTTTTTGAATGTGACAGGCGTGTTGGAATTATGACGATTGTTGAGAAATCAGCTCTGGTACCTTATAGCGCAAGCCAGATGTTTGCATTGGTCAGCGATGTTGCCAGCTATCCGCAATTCCTGCCCTGGTGCAAGGCCTCTGAGGTTTTGTCGCAAGATAAAGAAGGGATACAGGCCAGTGTGACATTATCCTGGGCAGGGGTTGAAAAGACCTTTGTTACGCGTAACCTGCATCAGCAGGGGCTGGTGATTGATATCCAGTTAGTCGAGGGGCCTTTCAAACAGCTGGAGGGGATCTGGCGTTTTGAACAACTGGGTGATCTGGGTTCCAAGGTGACGTTGGATCTGGAATTTTCATTTTCCAGTCGAATATTGGATAAGATGGTGGGCCCGGTATTTACCCAAATTGCTAATTCGTTAGTGGAGTCTTTTCATAAACGGGCGCAGGAGGTCTATGATGACGGGTAACAAGATCGCAATCGAGTTGGTTTATGCGTTACTGGATCAACAACTACTGCTGGATCTGGAAGTAAAAGAAGGCACCACCATTGAACAGGCTATTCTGCAATCTGGCATCCTTGATCGTTTTCCGGAGATTGAATTAGACAAAAATAAGGTGGGTATCTTTGGTAAGTTGAATAAACTGGATTATGTGTTACGCGCCGGAGACCGGGTCGAGATCCACCGCCCGCTGATCGCTGATCCTAAAGAGGTGCGTAAACAGCGCGCGGCAGAGGGTAAACGGATGAAGAAAGGGGGTGGCGTTACGGCCAGCACCTAATGGGTGTGCCCGCCACCACCACCGCCACCCGTGCTACTGGATGGGCCAGCCGTTACTGAATCCATAACTCGATCGAAGAAGCTTTTTTCTTTCTTTTCTCGATGAGGTACGTTGACACTACTAGAAGGTTTTGTGATACGGGGTGTTGCGTTGGGATTCGGATGCACGTCACCGAAGATGCGGGCGAGGCGACCGTCCACAAATTCTACGCTCATACGTTTTTTCTCATATTCACCGCTGCCCTTTTTCTGGGTGTAGACGTAGTCCCAGCGATCAGTATGAAAAGGGTCCTGTATCAGAGCTGTGCCCATAATAAAGCGTACCTGATTCTTGTTCATACCGGGTCTTAATTGATCGACATCTTCCTGGGCGATGATATTTCCTTGTTGAATATCAATACGATGGGTCCAGGACAGGAGATCTATGCTACAACCGGATAATAATAAGGTTGCATAACAGGCAATATAAATGAGAAGCTTTTGCATTATGATGAGGTTCTTCCGATTTTCAGTGAGCCAATGATAGCTTGAAAAAGGGGTCGGAGTCATTTTTTCTTTTGAGGAACAGGTTGATGGAATCACAAGATATTCGTAAGGCGGGGCTCAAAGTGACTCTGCCGCGTATGAAGATATTAGAGATGTTGGAAAAAAATGTCGGCAGGCATCTGAGTGCAGAGGATGTGTACAAGGATTTACTGGAAGCCGAGGAAGAGATTGGTCTGGCTACGGTCTATCGAGTATTAACCCAGTTTGAGAGCGCCGGTTTGGTAAGTCGTCTGCATTTTGAGGGCGGACACTCGGTGTTTGAGTTGAATCAGGGGCATCATCACGATCATATCCTGTGTGTGAAGTGTGGGCGTGTGGATGAATTTGTCGATGAAACCATTGAACAACGTCAACGTATTATTGCCGGGGAGAAGGGGTATCAGATAACCGATCATTCTCTGCATATTTATGGTGTCTGTGGAGACTGTCAGAAGGAATAATAAGGGACAGACCACGGTTAATTATAATTAACCGAATTAACCGTGGTCTGTCCCCTATTTTAAAACCGTGTCCCCTATTTTACCTGTCCCTGACTTAACATCTCGCTGGCATGTTTGCGCGTTGATGCGGTGATCTTGATGCCGCCTAACATGCGTGCCAGTTCTTCAATGCGTTCATCCTTGAGCAGTGTCTGTATGTTGACCTCGGTATGTTTCTTATGCGCCTGTTTGTGTACTTGCAGATGTTGATGTGCCTGGCTGGCAACCTGGGGCAGGTGGGTGATACAAAGTACCTGACGGGTCTCTCCTAACTGACGCAGTTGTTTGCCGACAACCTCGGCAATGCCTCCACCAATACCGCTATCAACCTCATCATAGATTAGTGTCGGCACCAGTTTGCTATGGGCGGCGATGACCTGAATCGCCAGGCTGATACGTGACAGTTCACCGCCCGATGCGACCTTGTTGAGTGGCATTGGGGATTGTCCCGGATTCATATTGACCAGGAAGTTGATCTGATCCTGTCCCTGTGCCGATAGTGCCTGCCCCGCCTTAACCTCAATCTCAAAACAGGCATTGGGCATACCCAGTTGTTGTAGTTCAGCAATAATCTTTTTGCCCAGTTTTTTAGCCGCCTTGCTGCGTTGTTGATGGATCTTGTCAGCGAGCAGTTGGTATTCTTCATACAGGCTATCAATTGCCTGTTGCAGGTTGTCCTGTTGCTGGCTAGAACCTTGCAGTTGTTCCAGTTCTTGTTGCAGCTCGTGCCAATGTTGATGCAGTTGTTCGGGCATGCGCTGATGTTTGCGTGCAATCTGGTGGATGTCGGCGAGACGTTGTTCCAGCCATTGCAGGCGTTTTGGGTCGGTATCCAGCTGATCGCGATAATGACGCAGGCTGGAGATCGCTTCTTCAATTTGTATCATGCCCTGGCTGAGTAATTCGTTGGCCTCACTCAGGCGTGGATCAATAGCAGTGAGTTCACTGATGTCTCGATTGATATTGCCCAGACGGGTGTGAATAGTCTGATCTTCGGCATCGTACAAGGTCTGTAGTGATTGTTCGCAACTATCAAGTAAGCGGTCACTGTTGGCAAGGCGGCTATGTTCCTGATCAATGCTATCCAGTTCATCTTCGCCCAGGCCTAATTCTTCCAGTTCACGGGTCTGGAAACGGAGTAGCTGGATGTGATCCTCACGTTCATGGCTTTTGCGTTGTAGTTGATCCTGTTGATCCTGTTTTTCGCGCCATTGATGATAGATCTTGCTAAGTTTGCCAAGAGTTTTGCCGAGACCGGCAAAGTCATCCAGGATCTGACGTTGGGTATGACGTTGTAACAGCGCCTGATGTTCGTGTTGGCCATGAATGTTGACAAATAATTCACCCAGTTCGCGTAATTGTTGCAGGGTAACGGGGCGACCATTAATGAAGGCGCGTGATCGACCTTCGCGTGGGATGGTGCGGCGTAACTGACACTCATTATCCTCATCAAGATCATGTGCGACCAGCCAGTCGTTCGCCTCGGGTACAGATTTTAAGTGGAAGCTGGCAGTGATCTCGGCACGTTTGGCATCCTGGTAGATGACCTTGCTATCGGCACGATCACCCAGCACCAGACTTAGTGCGTCGACCAGGATAGATTTACCCGCACCGGTCTCACCCGTGAGGGTGGTCATGCCGGTGGTAAACTCTAGTTCGAGTTGTTGCACGATAACAAAATTGCGGATATGGATATGACTTAGCATAATTGATTAGAGGTTCCTTGAGGAACCTTAAGGGTGTGTGCCCCAATGCAGTTTGGCGCGCAGGGTCTCGAAACAATCATGACCGGGCGGATGAATCAGGCGCAGGGCGTGTTCTTTCTTTTTGATCAGGATGTGATCATTGGCCTCAAGTTCATAGTTGATCTGTCCATCGCAGGTGAGCTGTGCCTTATTATCGGCACGAATAATAATCTCAATGGTGGAATCATTACCGATAACAATCGGACGATTACTCAAGGTATGTGGACAGATAGGCACCAGAACCATAGCGGCCAGTGTTGGGTGCAGGATGGGGCCACCACCGGATAGAGCATAGGCAGTAGAACCCGTTGGGGTGGAAACGACCAGGCCATCGGAGCGTTGGTTATAGAGATAGTGGCCATCAATACTGACTTCCAGTTCCACCATGCGGGCAATATTCAGCTTGTGGGTGACAATATCATTGAGGGCAGTGCTGTGGTGAACGATCGTGCCCCCACGTAATACCTGTGTTTGTAACAGGCTGCGTTGTTCCTCGGCGTAGTTACCGGCAAGAATTTCATCCAGACGTTCTTCGATCTCATCGGGTGAGATATCCACTAAAAAGCCCAGTCGACCCAGGTTGATGCCCAGGATCGCGGTATCGGGATTACTCAGGTTGCGTGCCGCACTGAGCAGACTACCATCGCCACCAACAACAATAACGAGATCACAGTTGTTGGATAGTTGGGCATAGTCCTGGTGTGAACAGGATGCACAATTCATGGTGCTGGCGGTACCGCTCTCCAATAGAACCTCTTTGCCCTGATCCTGTAGATACTGGATCAGGCGTTCTAGCGTGGGGTTGATGTTGTGATCGCCGTATTTACCGATCACCCCGATTTTGTTGAAGAGCTTGTTCATGTGCTCATGATTAAACGAAACGGGGCATACTGCAAATGTTTTGTGTGTGATTCTGGGATATAATCAGCACTATGAATGACATCATGCAAGGAACAGAGCTGAATGAACGTGCCCAGCACATGCTGAAGGTATTGATTCAGCGTTATTTACTGGAAGGGCAGCCGGTGGGTTCACGCGCCTTATCGCGTGATAGCGGACTAAAATTGAGTCCGGCAACGATTCGTAATGTGATGTCGGATCTTGAAGATGCCGGCTTTGTTGCGTCGCCCCATACCTCGGCTGGCCGTGTGCCAACCGTGCAGGGTTATCGCTTTTTTGTGGATAGTTTATTGTCTGTCACCTCAATGGAATGTGCTGAGTTGGGGGCGTTGCAACAGCAGTTGTCGGGGGAAAAGGATCGGGCGATATTGCTGGAATCAGCCTCCAGTATACTCTCCGGGGTGACACAGATGGCTGGGATCGTGACCTTGCCACGAGCGGATCACCTGTTGATTGATCGAGTTGAGTTCCTGTCTTTGGGACGGTCCCGGGTTCTGGTGGTGCTGGAGGCCGGTGATACCGATGTGCAAAATCGGATTATGCATACCGAGCGTGATTTTTCTCCATCCGAACTGGAATATGCCAGTAATTATCTGAGTGCCTTACTGGCGGGTAAGAATCTGAGTGTGGTGCGTCGCTTGTTGCTTAATGAATTGCGTTCGGTGCAGGAGGATGTGAGTCAGATGATGGTGGCGGCAGTCGATATGGCGAGTCAGGGTATTGATTTGGCACCGCTCAAAAATGATTATTTGCTGGCGGGTGAGACCAACCTGATGGGTAATAGTGGCCTGAATAATGTCGATAAGCTGCGTGGCTTGTTTGAGGCCTTTAACCAGAAGCAGGATATCCTGCACTTGCTGGATCAATGTATTGATGCAGATGGTGTACAGATTTTTATTGGTGAGGAATCCGGTTATCAGGCATTGGATGAATGCAGTGTAGTGAGTGCGCCTTATTCCATTGATAATCAAGTGGTTGGTGTTCTTGGTGTGATTGGTCCAACGCGTATGGCCTATGATCGGGTGATTCCGATTGTCGATGCCACGGCACGTCTTTTAGGCGCAGCCTTGAATCTCAAAAAGTAGACCCCATATCGTTTCGTAATAGCCCATTTATTGTGGCATTTGGTGCGTAATGCGCACCCTATGGTTGGGTATTGTTACGGTAGGGTGCGTATTACGCACCATCGAATATTTAATTGATGTGTAGGAGAGATTTTGATGTCCGAAGAAGGTAAGAACCCTGTTTCCGAAGAACAAGAAGAGGTATTGGAGGGAGAATTAGAGCAGGCTCCGAAGGGGCATAGTGAAGAATCCGAGCAGGATGCAACCGTTTTGCTTGAAGATGCCCGTGCCAAGGCGGATGAACACTGGAATCAGTGTCTGCGTCTACAGGCTGATCTGGATAATCTACATAAACGCTCTCGGCGTGATGTTGAGAATGCCCATAAATTTGCATTGGAAAAATTCGCTGTGGAGTTGTTGCCGGTTAAGGATAGCCTGGAGATGGGGATTACCGCTGCCAGTGAATCAGCCGATGCGGAAAAACTGCTTGAAGGTAGTGAGATGACCTTGAAAGTGCTTTCCTCTGCATTGGAGAAGTTTGGTATCACTATGCTTGATCCGACTAATGAACGCTTTAACCCGGAATTCCATGAGGCAGTCACCATGCAGGAACGGGATGATCTGGATTCGAATACCGTCATTACAGTAATACAGAAGGGTTATCTCTTGAATGAACGCCTGATTCGCCCGGCGATGGTGATTGTGTCAAAGACACCCGCGTAGCTGATAGATTAAATAAAAAGGGTCGAGGCCTTGATTTAATTTAACCCGCCCTTATATAAGGATACAGCGAGTAATAACTTTTTAGTGGAGATTGATTGAAATGGGTAAGATTATCGGAATTGACTTAGGTACCACGAATTCCTGTGTGGCAGTGATGGAAGGTGGTAAGGCGCGTGTGATTGAAAATAGTGAAGGTGATCGCACAACGCCATCAATTGTGGCCTTTGCCGAGGATAATGAGGTATTGGTTGGTCAGTCAGCCAAACGTCAGGCAGTGACTAATCCTGAGAATACCCTGTTTGCGGTGAAACGTCTGATTGGTCGTCGTTTTGACGAAGATGTGGTGCAACGTGATATTAATCTGGTGCCTTACAAAATTGTTAAGGCTGATAATGGTGATGCTTGGGTTGAAGCGCGTGGTAATAAGATGGCGGCTCCTGAGATCTCTGCCCGTGTGTTGCAGAAGATGAAGAAGACCGCAGAGGATTACCTGGGTGAAGAAGTCACCGAGGCTGTGGTAACAGTGCCGGCTTATTTCAATGATTCCCAGCGTCAGGCAACCAAGGATGCGGGCAAGATTGCCGGTCTGGATGTAAAACGTATTATTAACGAGCCAACCGCAGCAGCCCTTGCCTATGGTATGGACAAGAAGCGCGGTGATGTGAAGATTGCCGTCTATGATCTGGGTGGTGGTACCTTTGATGTCTCCATTATTGAAATCATGGAGATTGATGGTGAACATCAGTTTGAGGTGTTGGCAACCAATGGTGATACTTTCCTTGGCGGTGAAGATTTTGACAAGCGTGTTATTGATTACATGGCTGATGAGTTCAAGAAAGATCAAGGTATGGATCTGCGTGGTGACCCATTGGCAATGCAGCGTCTGAAAGAGGCGGCAGAAAAGGCCAAGATCGAGTTGTCACATAGTCAGCAGACCGAGATTAACCTGCCTTATGTCACCGCCGATGCCAGTGGTCCTAAGCATCTTAATCTGAAAATTACCCGTGCCAAGCTGGAGTCTCTGGTTGAAGATCTGATTGAACGTACCATTGCTCCTTGTAAGACAGCCTTGAAAGATTCTGGTCTCTCGGTGAGTGAGATCGATGATGTCATCCTGGTCGGTGGTCAGACCCGTATGCCCAAGGTTGGCGAGATGATGCAGGATTTCTTCGGTAAGGAACTGCGCCGTGATGTTAATCCTGACGAAGCGGTAGCGATTGGTGCCTCGATTCAGGGCGGTGTGCTGGGCGGTGATGTGAAGGATGTATTATTGCTGGATGTGACACCATTGTCTCTGGGTATTGAGACTATGGGTGGTGTGATGACCAAGTTGATCGAAAAGAATACCACGATTCCTACCAAGGCGAATCAGGTGTTCTCAACGGCGGATGATAATCAGACCGCAGTGACAGTGCATGTGTTACAGGGTGAACGCGATCAGGCATCGGCGAATAAATCACTGGGTCGTTTTGATCTGAGTGATATTCCTCCGGCTGCACGCGGTGTACCACAGATTGAAGTGTCACTGGATATTGATGCCAATGGTATCTTGAATGTGTCGGCTAAGGATAAGGCAACGGGTAAGGAACAGTCGATTATCATTAAGGCATCCAGTGGTCTGTCAGATGATGAAGTCGAACGCATGGTACAGGATGCCGAAGCGCATGCTGATGAAGATAAGAAATTCCATGAGCTAGTGGATGTGCGCAATCAGGCCGATGCTATGATTCATGCTACAGTGAAGTCATTGGCTGATCTGGCGGATGAAACCGAAGCGGATGAGAAGGAAAAGATTGAGGCTGCAATCACTGCTTTACGTGAAGCCATGAAGGCTGATGATAAGGATGATATTGAGGCAAAGACCAAAGAGTTAACCGATGTTGCAGGCAAATTGGCAGAACGTGCCTATGCCAAGAAGCAGGGTGATGCCGGTGCTGCTACGGCTGCCGATGCGGGTGAACAGTCTGCCGGTGGTGAAGATGTCGTGGATGCCGAATTTGAAGAGGTTAAAGACGACAAGTAAGCCGTAAAGGGTGATTGTGGTGCGTGGTACGCACCCTACCAGGTTGTGGTGGGGTGCGTATTGCGTATGAAGGTTTTTTTGTTCGGTAGGGTGCGTACTACGCACCAATGGTTGATTTATGGCTAAAAAAGATTTTTACGAGATTCTCGGTGTTGCCAAGAATGCTAGTGAGGCAGAGATAAAGAAGGCCTTTAAGCGCAAAGCAATGAAACTTCATCCGGATCGCAACCCGGATGACAAGAGTGCCGAGGACAAATTCAAGGAGGCTAAAGAGGCCTACGAGATCCTTAGTGATGAACGTAAACGTGCCGCCTATGACCAGTTTGGTCATGCCGGTATCGACCCTTCGATGGGCGGTGGTGGCCCGGGTGCGGGTGCCGGTGGTGGCAGTTTTAGCGACATCTTTGGTGATGTCTTTGGCGATATGTTTAATGGTGGTGGCGGAGGTAATCGTGCTTTTCGCGGCGCGGATCTGAGCTACAACCTGGAGCTGAGTCTGGAGGATGCTGTTCAGGGCACTACCGTTAAGGTGCGTATTCCGACCATGGTGAAATGTGACCCCTGTGGTGGCAGTGGTGCTAAAAAAGGTTCTAAACCTGAGCCTTGTACCACCTGTGGTGGTCACGGTCAGGTGCGTATGCAACAAGGCTTTTTCTCGGTGCAGCAGACCTGTCCTAAGTGTCAGGGCAAAGGGACTGTTATCAGTGATCCTTGCCCGTCCTGTCATGGTCAGGGACGCGTGCAGGAACACAAGACCTTATCCGTGAAGGTACCCGCCGGGGTTGATAATGGCGATCGTATCCGTTTAGGTGGTGAGGGTGAAGCGGGTGAGAATGGTGGGCCAGCCGGTGATTTGTATGTGCAGATTCGCGTCAAGAAGCATAATATCTTCCAGCGTGAGGATAGCCATTTGCATTGTGAAGTCCCTATCAGTTTTGTAGCCGCAGCCTTAGGCGGCGAACTGGAGGTGCCAACTCTGAGTGGTCGGGTGAAACTCAAGATTCCTGCCGAGACCCAGTCCGGCAAGGTATTCCGTATGCGTGGCAAAGGTGTGAAGCCAGTGCGTGGTGGTGCAGTGGGTGATCTGATGTGTCGGGTGCATGTTGAGACCCCGGTCAATCTGAATAGTGAACAAAAGGATATGTTGCAAGCCTTTGCTGATAGTATGGATAAACGCAGTAGTCATCATAATCCACAGTCACACAGTTGGTTAGGTGGCGTGAAGAAATTCTTTGAAGGCATGAAATTATAGGTGAATGTGGTGCGTGGTACGCACCCTACAGGGCAATAATTATGCAAACAACACGATTGGCCATCATGGGTGCTGCCGGGCGAATGGGGCGTACGCTTCTAGAAGCAGGCTCCAATGCTGAAGGTGTAAGTATCGGTGCCGCACTGGAGCGTGAAGGTCATGCCGTTATCGGTATTGATGCCGGTGAGATGGCGGGTCTGGGTGCGTTGGATATTAATGTGGTTACCGATCTTGCGGCAGTGACGGATCAATTCGATGTATTGGTTGATTTCACCGTGCCATTTGCCACACTGGCGAATATCGAGGTCTGTCGTCAGGCAGGTAAGGCGATTGTGATCGGAACGACCGGTTTCACGGATGAGCAAAAGGCACAAATTGCAGCTGCGGCGCAGGATATCCCTATTGTCTTTGCACCAAATATGAGTGTTGGCGTGAATCTGTGCTTGAAACTACTGGATATGGCTGCCCGGGTGTTGGGTGATGAGGTTGATATCGAGATTATTGAGGCACATCATCGTCATAAGGTGGATGCGCCCTCCGGTACCGCTCTGCGTATGGGTGAGGTGGTGGCTGATGCACTGGGTCGTGACCTAACAGAATGTGCGGTCTATGGTCGCGAGGGTATCTCGGGTGAACGTGATCGCAAGACTATTGGTTTTGAGACCATTCGTGCCGGTGATATCGTCGGTGATCATACGGTGATGTTCGCTGGTGTCGGAGAGCGTGTCGAGATTACCCATAAGGCCTCATCGCGTATGACCTTTGCCAGTGGTGCGGTACGTGCTGCGGGTTGGTTGGCGGGTAAGGATGCCGGGTTATTCGATATGCAGGATGTGTTGGGATTGTGATTAGGTAATAATGGTGCGCAGTGCGCACCCTACCCAGGTGTGCTGTTTTTGTAGGGTGCGTACCACGCACCGAATAAAAAAGTGTGATGAAAGTCCTTGATGCCACCCATTCAATGTGAGACTTTATGGTTTCTGGATAGGCGAAACATTATATTTTCGACTATACTCGGCTCAGGGTAGTTAACTTACACATACCACGCGAGTGGTTCGAGGTGATGATGACTTTTGTACGATGCGTTGCTCAATCTTTGAGCGATATAGGGACGATTGCAATCAACAAACGTTTTTTTGCGATATTACTGTTTTTACTCCCCCTCACAAACCCCGCTTATGCCGCTACAACTAGTCTGGTCGAATATCAAAATAATCAATTAACCGTCCTGATGAAGGATGTCCCCATCAAGACTGCCCTGGAGCAATTGGCGCACAAGCTGAATATCCGCGTCTTGTTTGATAAGGCGCTTACCGGCACAGTCAGTGCCAAATTTACCCATCTTAGTGCCGAAGAAGGTCTGCGGCGTATTCTCAAGCATCAAAGTCATGCCCTGTTCTTCAAGCAGGTTGGCAAGGATCAGTTTGTTGTCGAGCAGGTGCGGATCTTCCGCGAGGGTATGCAGGCTCAGGCGGAATACGAGGTGATTGAGGCCGAAGGGAGTTCAGTCGCAGCGCATTCATCCGCGACGCGTTCCGCGAATAGTTTAGCGACTCGATCAGGTGCTGTTGCGCAACCCCGTTCAACCTCAGCCAATGAAACGGCTAAAAACACCCGTGTGACTAGCCCAAGCCAGGTCATCAAGGCACTCAATGAGAGTCAACGCACTATCGCTATGTTAAACCACAAGGCGCAAGTGGAAAGTGATATTTTGCAAGGAAAGATTGCAGAACAGCGCCGACTTGCCGCTATGGGGGAAGGGGATGTCAAAGAACGCCTGGATGAGGCTAAGTTCTTGACCGGTCAAAAGGCCAAGAGCGCACAGAATAATCGAGATATGTTGTTGAATGAACAAAAGAATATGCTGGTTTTGCAAAAAGAACTGGTAACACTCAAGAACCCGGCTGAGGAGCGGCAAGCATTGCTGACACGGCTAGATCAACAACAAAGAACACAGTCTGGTAAGACCCGCAGCAGTGGTCAACAGGCGCAAATGCAACAACGGCGTAATAAATACACCGATCGTTTTTAAGACTTTTGATTAATTTAATCTGGATGACAGGTGTCATGATGAACACACAAACAATGAAATCACTCTTTACTTCATTCTGGTCTCTCTTTATCGGGCTGTTTCTACTCTCGGGTATGGCCAATGCGGTAACGACCTATCAGACCAGTGATTATTTCCCGAATATTACCGAACGGGTGTATGCATATAATCAGGTCTCCTCATGGGGGTATGAAGAAAGTGATATCTTCTGGGTGCGCGCCGAGGTTGATAGCCCTATTACACCACCAGGCACGAGTGAAACCGTGGTTAGCAGTTATCAAACAGCCCTCGCCGAACGTCATTATTTTACCCAGGATAGTAGTGCGGGTCGTACACGCCATGCCAAGAGTGTGGATAATGACTTTGATGGTCACAAAATTCGTTACTGGTATGACTTTGTTGGTGATCCTGCTAATCTTTCTGCTGGTTTTTTTGTTAGTGATCCAGCCAGTTATATTACTTCAGGAACATTCAGTAGCAGCAATCTCGATACACCAACCCCTTTTCTTCCGGGGTTGCTAGAACCCGGTGTGGTTTATGAGAAGACCTATGCCAGTGTTGTTCATGATTATTACCCGGATGATCTGGCTAAACATAATCTGAATAAACGCAGTAAACGTATCGATAATCTGACGGTAACCATTGATGATAATGGCGGTGTTTTGCATGATCTAACCAATTTGGCTCATCCAGCCTATGATAACCCATTAGCGGATGGTGCTATGTTTATTGATGTCTGGCAGACCGCTGCGCCCGGTTTTTTGAACGGTCTGCTTAAGGTTACCTATGAGAGGGAGCGCACCTGGAAGGACACTGGAGATACCGATCATGTGGTAAAGACCGAATACCGTAAGTCGGGTGTTGGTGTCGTCTTTAGTGTAAGAGAATCAAGCAATGCCCAGGGGGTATTGACGAGGACTACCTTTCAGTGGATGTTATCCAATACCGTAGACGGTGTAGTGACTGAGCCTTCGCTCATCCAAAGAGCCCTGGTTGATATTCAGGATGCCGGTGGTAGCAGTAATATTGCCGGTGCCTGGGTGAGTGCCGAGGTCTATGCGGTGGATGATAATGGTAATGTTGATCTGGATTCCGATAACAATCCTATAGTTGATTATGCCTCATCGAGTGCTGTGCCGGATGATGCCGGGCTGCATACCCTGTTTTTAATTGATGGGAGCAATGATCTCACGCTGTTCTATTCTGCCAGCGTGTATTTTGAGCAATCGGCTGCCCATACAGCCAGTGATATGTTTAATACCACAACCGTGCTTTCTCTGGGATCGACAACGGCGGATACGGTGACGGTGTTTGTCACCAATGAAGCGGGTACGCCGATCTCGAATGTTAATGTTGAGGCATACTCTGAGTCGAGTTCTTCCTATGCCGAGGGTGTCACTGATGCTGACGGCAATGCTCTTTTGTCACTGGATCCGACGGTCAGTGATTTCGATCTCCATCTATGGCCACAGGGTGATGAACTATTTGGTGGTGTATGGACGGGTGATGGTATGGATACCCCACCTGCCAGTTATCCAGCCAGTGCCAATGTGGGTGATGAAGGGAATCCCCTGGTTATTCCGGCGATAGCCGACTTCAATGATGGCGGCACCTTGTACATCGTGTTGCAAGGTGGCGTAGAGGTATCGGGTACGGTACGAGATAGCAATGGTGCGCCGGTTGAAGGTGTGCGTGTCATTATTGAGCCTATCTACATTATTGAACCCATTTATACTCCAGGAAATGAACCTGGGCTTGGAATACAGTCATCGGATATAGATCCGGGTTTAGGTCTGCCAACAGGTGATCTGGGACGTTTCTCCTCGACCATTACCGGGCCGACGGGTGCCTATTCCGCCTATGTAACGGCGGGTGATTACAAGATTCGCTTTGAAACGGCTTATACCGATGATAATACTGGCGACCCCGTTAATGTGCCGGGTGTATCGGGTGGTTATGCCGATGATCAGGGTGGGGTGACGGGTTGGGAAACTGCCAATGTCTTTACTATAGGGAGTACACCACAGGTCGTGGATGCCACCTTGCAGGCGGGTATTACCCTCTCGGGTGTGGTTGTCGATGGTAGTATGAATCCCATCGCTATTGCTATGGATGTCTTTGTCTATAACCAGGATTATAGCTTTACCTACAATACGACAGTTAATGTGCTGGATGGTAGCTTCTCGGTCTCGGTTGCCCCGGGTCAGGATTATTCTATTGAGTTTAATGCCCCTTGGGACATCCAGACCGGGGTGCAGGATATAACCTACACCAGTGGTCGCTATGTGGTGCATCCAGAGTTTGGTAATACCGCAGGTTTGTTTGAATCTCCGTACATTATGGGTGACCCGTCTACAGTACCGTTAGTGATTGCCAGTAAGCTGACGCAACAGGCGATTACTGACTATATGCTATTGCTTGATCCGGGTGGTGCGCTAGGTATGGCGACGGATATGGCGGCTCTGGGTGTCAGTGATTATCTGCTGGGTATTGTTGTGGGTATATTCGATGACAATATCGTGACGCGCCTGCGGGTTGATCAGGATATGGCTATCCTGGCGCAGGTGGATGGTGGCACAGCAATTCAGGGTCGTTTGGTTGATGCGGATGGCAATGGTATTGCCAATGCCTGGGTCAATACGGATACCAGTGGTACTGAGACCGATGATAACGGTTGCTTTACCCTGAATATGACCAATTCAGCCCTGGTGCAAGTTGCGGTTCCGACCTTCCAGTTAAATATTTGGCCGGGGCCAGGACAGAGCTTCCTTGGCGGTCTGGTGGCAGGTGATGCTGGTAATGGCTACGACCTGGTTTCCGATTGGGACCTGGCAAGCGGGTTTAATAGTGATGTTGAGAATGATTCAAATTGGCCGGGTGATGAGCTTGATTCATTAGCCGATGTCTGTGGTGCGGGTGCTGTGGGTATGCTGATTAGCGCGGGTGGTGGTGTTGCGATCACGGGTCTTGTGACCGATGGAACCAACCCCTTGTCCGGGATCTGGGTCAATGCTCAATCACCGGATACCGGTGAGAATGGCGGTGCGCTAACCGGTATTGATGGTACTTATAACTTGTTGGTTGCGGGTGCTCCCGGTATTAGTGAGGTGGATTACGAGGTTGGGATCTGGGATCCGGCTTATCTATCACCAGAGCCACTGATTGCGGTAGTTAATAGTACGGGTGTGACTGCTGTTGAGCAAATGGATGGAACCCCTGTTACTGGAACGTCTGTTGATTTTGTCCTCGGTGGCGGTAATGCCATCTCGGGCTTTGTGCGCGATGAAGCGGGTAGTGGTATCAGTGGTCTCTGGGTTGATATCTACACGACAGATGATTACGCCTTAGGTCAATCAGGGCAGGTGTTGGCGAATACCTGGTTTGGTGGCAATACCAATGAGGATGGTGCCTTTAATGTGAATGTGCCAGCGGCTGATAGCTATGTGGCTGTGGTACGAGGTGAGTCTTCGTGTTATCGCACGGTTTATTATAACGCTCAGTCCTCAGAGGATGATGCGGATCGTATTGATACCAGTGCAGGTTCAGTTGATGGTGTTGATTTCCGTATGACCTCGGGTCTGACGATTAATGGCAACATTATACTTAATCCGGCATTACCTGATGGTGAAACCTTGTGGCTGAATGTCTGGTCAGAGCAGGCTGACAGTGGGAGCTATGCCGAACTAACTGGTGATGGTACCACCACAAGTTTTGATTTTACGATGTGTGGTCTATCCGAGGCGGGTGATTATCGCCTGGGTTGGTACTCGGATAACTATATGAATGGTCAGTACGGTGGCACACCCGGAACGCCTGATTCAGGGCCGGTAGACTGGAGTCAGGCAACTGAACTGGATACGCGTGGCGGTAATGTGGATGGTGTGCAGATATCATTGAGTGCCGGTAGCACCTTGACCGTTGTGGTTAATGGTCTACGAGATGGTGAGCAGGTAGAAGCCAATCTATGGTCTGAGGGTCTGATGATGGGTGGCTGGGGTAACGGCACGGCCGATGCCTCGGGTGCAGCAACGGTTGAGTTATTGGGTGTTAATCCTACAGGAACCGATTATCGTTTGTCGGTTAATGTCTGGAATGGTGCTTATATGAACGGGCACTATCAGGGTGATCTGACAGACAGTAATGCAGGTACCCTGGTGGGTTGGGATCAGGCGACTCTGATTGATATGAGTATTGATGAGGCGTTGCTTGTCACTATGGCAACAGGTGGCTCAATCTCGGGTACTATTCGTGATCTACCTATTGGTGAGCGGGTGTGGATTAATGCCTGGTCGGATACCACCTGGGTGGGTAATAGTGTTGAGGTTACAGGTGTAGACAGTGATGGTGATGGTGCAGCAGATGATGTGGCATATAGTATTAAGGGTCTGGCACTGGTGGGTGGCTATCGCCTCGATATCTGGGGTGATGATGTGCCCTCGGGTTTCTGGGATGGAGCCACGTCGGTGTATCGCCCACTGGTCGGTTGGGAACGTGCTGGGGTGATTGATATTAGCTCAGGCAATAGTGCCGATTATCCCAATGCCAATATATTGGTACCGGCAGGCTGGAGTATCAGTGGTACGGTGACCGGGATGCAAACGGGTGATTGGGGCTGGATTGATAGCTGGTCAGATAGTACCTATGCCTGGGGTGGCACACAACTGGAAGGGGCTGCCTCGGTTGCTTACGAGATCAAGGGCTTGATTGATGCCACTGATTATCGAGTCAGTCTGTCGGCTGATGGTTATGTCAATCAGGCGATTGATCCTGTCGTAGTGAGTGGTGCCGATGTCACGGGTAAGGACTTTGCCCTCGGTGCGGGTGGCAGTATTGCGGGTAGTATCTCGGGTCTGGTTGCTAACACCTGGGTCTGGGTCGATGTCTGGTCACCCGGCACGGATGCCTGGGGTGGTGTCAGTTTGATGACTAATGCCACTGGTGCAGTAGATTATCAGGTTAAAGGCCTGGCAGATGCGAGCGATTATGTCGTGTCCATTTCGCCCTCTGTCGGCTGGTTTGCCTACGCTGTTGGCGGTGCAACGCCAGTGTGGAGTGATCATACGCCAGTTGCGGTTGCCAGTGCTGCGGATGTGACAGGTAAGGACTTTATTATTAATCTCGGTAGTCTGCATACCCTGTCGGGTACGATTGCCGGTGTCGATAATGGTAATATTGTGGATATCTCGGCATGGTCAAATAATGGTGGTTGGGCCTATGTCAGTCGTAGTGGTAATGGTAGCTATGAGCTCACAGGACTACTAACGGCTAATTACAATGTTGAAATTCGTAGTCAGGGTCGTGTCAATATGCGCACCTCGAATGCCGTAGTGGTGGATTCGGGCGGTGCAGTGACCAGTAGTAGTGCGGGTAACTGGGTCTCGGGTGTAAATACTACGGGTGATGTTGACGTTAATCAGGATGTCACCGGTCTGGATGTGACCTTGTTGGCAGGTCGAAGTATTGCGGGTTATGTGAGCAATGGTGGTAACCCGATTGTTTTCACCCAGGTCAATGCCTGGTCTGCCAGCACCGGTTCGGGCGGTAGCACCAGTACCAATAGTGCGGGTGAATATACAATCACCGGTCTGTTGCCAGCCAATGACTATGTGGTTGAGGTCTGGACTCAGTTGGGTTCCAAGTCACAGTCGCCTGTTGATGTTAGTGCTGCTGATGCAGCAGGTGTTAATCTTGTGATTACCACACGAACAGGTTCGATCTCGGGTACTGTCACACAAGGAGGGGCTAATGTGAGTTCCGCTTTGATCTATATCTATGATGAGTCGACGAGTAAATTTACTGCAACGGCTGCAACGGGCACAAATGGTGGGTACAGTATTGGTAATCTGGATCCAGCCAAGACCTATCGTGTGGATGTCTTTTTACCACCGACCAATTTTACCAGTGCGGATGGCACAGCCTCAGGTGTTACCGGTAATAATAGTACGCAGGATTTCACTTTGTAGGATATTAGTGCGCAATGCGCACCCTATGGCTTGGATGTTTTAAGGTAGGGTGCGTACCACGCACCAAGGCAATGTTTGATTACCAGAATAGATCTGTGACATAGTCACGGTTAATCGAAGAAGAAAAGTGTCGAGGAGCGATGCATGAAGATTGAAGTAATAAAGAGCCTGATGGGCAAGGCGTTGTTGTGTGTACTATTAGGTTCAATTTTACCCGCACAGGCGGTGATTACCACCGATCCATCGAATATCACCAGTTCAACCCATGCTGTTAATATCTCATCAACAAAGAGTGATATTACAATATCGTGGGATGCAGCAATAAGCGATGCCAGTGGTCTGACCTATGATTATGTGCTGGATCAGAATGCAATACTGGATCAGGCAGGTATGACGGTAGCGGTTGGTAGTGAAAATACCTCGGTAAAAATAGGTGGTACTCTGAGCAATGGTTCAATAACGGCGGATTTTAATGCCGTAGTGGATGGTACATTTTATTTTCATCTGCAGGCCTACGATAGTGATATTCCTATTGGAACCAGTGCAATCCTGCATTTTGGCCCACTGATTCTGGATACTGCACCGACCCTGGCAGCAACACCGATTGCCCCGGCAACAGGCAGTCATACCAGTGCTATATCGGTAACGATTACCGGTAGCAAATTTATCACTGGGGCAACGTTACAGTTGCTTGAGGATGTCAATAATGCAACCAGTCATCCATCAGTAAGTCTGACCTCGGTTAATGTTACCGGTTCCAATACGATTAGTGCCGTTATTCCAGCAAATACCGCGCCGGGTACCTACGACCTGAGCGTGACCAATGGTGGTGTACATGGGCAGGGTATTGTTGGTCGAGCGGCCTATATTTCAACCAATGTCCTGCCAGTTGCCAATGCCGGTAGTGACCAGAACCTATCCCTGAGTAGTGGTACCGTTGCCATTAATCTATCCGCCTCAGCCTCAGCCGATAGCGATAGCGATCCATTAACCTATCTGTGGACGGCAACAGCGGCACTTGCCAGTTCCGGTGTTACCGTAAACTCAACCTATCCGGTTGAGAACAAGACCCTGAATGTGACCGCTACGGGTGATTATACCTTTAGTTTGGTGGTGAATGATGGGTTTGCCAATAGTAGTGTCGATACGGTCACATATACCGTGACTTCATCAACCTCGAATAATCCGCCAGTTGCCAATGCCGGGCTCAATGATTATGTTGACCCTGGTGATCTGGTGGCATTGTCAGGCTCTGCTACAGATATTGACAGCACGGATACCTTGACCTATAGCTGGACGATGACCGATAAGCCCACCGGTTCCAGTGCCAGTCTGGCAAATGCAACTACCCAGACCCCTGGTTTTACTGCTGATTTGTGGGGTGTTTACACCATTAGCTTGATAGTGAATGATGGTACTACGGATTCAGTGGTTGCTGATACTGTGCTGGTGACTGCTGATACCCCGCCGGTACCCAATGCCGCCTTAAAGGCAGGTTCAGGCGTGGTTATTGATAGCCCGGTAACTCTGACAGCCGCAGGTTCCAGTGATGCCGATGGGGATAGTATAAATTTCTTCTGGACACTCTCGGCACAACCCGTGGGGTCGAGCATAAGCTTTACCGATCTGGCAAGAGCGGTAGAGGATCTGGTGTTTACACCGTTAATAGCCGGTGATTATACGTTTTATGTGACAGCGAATGATGGTATTCGTGGTAGTAATAATCCGACATCTTCTGAGGTAACGGTGACCATTGGTAGCGTTAGCCTGGATGTGGATGGTGACGGTGATGCTGATGCCAATGATGGTTTGATGATCCAGCGGCGTTTAACCGGTGCGGGTTCAGTGGCATCCGGTGTGGTGCTGCCCACAGGCGTAGGTGGTTTAGGCACCAATGGTGCACGTACCGATGCTGAAGTGGTTGCTGTGATTGATGGTTATGCGACCGGCCTGGATGTGGATGGTGATGCTGATGCTGATGCTAATGATGGTTTGATGCTACAGCGGCGCTTGACCGGTGCGGGTTCTGTTGCCTCCGGTGTGGTGTTGCCAACAGGCGTTGGTGGCTTGGGCACCAGTGGTGCACGTACCGATGCTGAGGTGGTTGCGGTTATCGATGCCATGAAACCTGCAGTCTCACCATAATAATGGTGGCAACAATAATTATTGTTGCATAGAATACAACTCATCGTTTGAGTAATTAGAAGTTAAAGGGATTAGTTTAATGCGAATCAACACAATGAATTCAGGATATAACACCATGCATAGAATCAAGAACATGTTGGGAGCTGGCCTGCTTCTTATGATCAGTATGTTGGGATTCGCGACGACCGCTCATGCGGTTGGTGGTTCGGTGACATTGACAGCAAGTACAATAGTGCAAGTGGTGGCGGGTGATTTGGTGACTTACACCGTTGAGCTGGATTCAACAGCAACTAAGTTAAATGCTGTAGGAGTGACCCTGGATTGGGATGCCTCAGTCTTTGCGCTGGATGCCTCTAACAGCCTGGGTGTGGCGGGTGATAATGATCCGCATGGAACGCACTATGCGGATGGTGAGTTTGGTATTGAACAAAATGATGATAACGGGAGCGTTAATCTGGTGTTTTCCAGTGCTGAGGATCTATTGCAGTTGCGCTACAGTGATAGTGATGGTGAGAATGAGGCCATGTTCGGTATCTCGGGCAGAGCCTACGTTAATAATACACGTACAGGATCACGTCTTGAGGGTGGTAGCCCGATTTCGAAATATGAGCTCTTCTCTATTATATTGAAGGTTAAGGCAGGTGCATCAGCAGGTGTATCAACAGTGACGGCACGCGTGATTGCTGTTTCTGATAATGCAGCTTCAGTTACTTCCAATTACACTGTCGGCACAGTTAATAGCACAGTCTTTGTCGATACCGATGGTGATGGTATCGGTGATTCGGTGGATAATTGTCCTACTGTTAATGATGTTGATCAGACCGATACCGATAGTGATGGTCAGGGTGATCCTTGTGATACGGACGATGATGGCGATGGTCTGAGCGATGTGGCTGAAGGCAATCTGGGGACTGATCCACTACTGGTTGATACGGATTCAGATGGTACCAATGATAATACCGATAACTGTCCTGTTGATACCAATACGAATCAGTTGAATACCGATGGTTTGAATGATGGTGGTGATGTCTGTGATTTGGATGATGATGAGGATGGAACACCTGATGTCAGTGATGCCTTCCCGTTAGATGCCACAGAAACAACCGACACCGATAGTGATGGTGTGGGTGATAATACCGATAATTGTTTGGTTAATGCGAATGCGGACCAACTGAATACCGATGGTATGAATGATGGTGGTGATGCCTGTGATCTGGATGATGATAATGATGGTTTAAGTGATGTAGATGAGGCGGCCGCTGGTACTAATCCATTGTTGATGGATAGTGATCTAGATGGTGCCTATGATGGCGCGGATAATTGTCCGGCTGATGCCAATGCGAATCAGACAAATACCGATGGTCTGAATGATGGTGGTGATGTCTGTGATCTGGATGATGATGAAGATGGAATACCTGATACCAGTGATGCCTTCCCGTTAGATGCCACAGAGACAGCCGATACCGATAGTGATGGTGTGGGTGATAATGCGGATAACTGTCCGACTGATGCGAATACGAATCAGTTGAATACTGATGGTTTGAATGATGGTGGTGATGTCTGTGATCTGGATGATGATGAGGATGGAACACCTGATGTCAGCGATGCCTTCCCGTTAGACGCCACGGAAACAACCGATACCGATAGTGATACCGTGGGTGATAATGCGGATAACTGTCCGGCTGATGCGAATACAAATCAGTTGAATACCGATGGGTTGAATGACGGTGGTGATGTCTGTGATCTGGATGACGATAATGATGGTTTGACGGAT
>JAADJB010000030.1:0-839 GCA_013151035.1 Gammaproteobacteria bacterium | reverse complement strand
GAGGCAACGGCTGGCACTGATCCACTGGTGGTAGATACGGATGCAGATGGTACCAATGATAATACCGATAATTGCCCTGTTGATGCCAATACGAATCAGACGAATACCGATGGTGTGAATGATGGTGGTGATGTCTGTGATCTGGATGATGATAATGATGGAACGCCTGATGCCAGTGATGCCTTCCCGTTAGATGCCACAGAAACAACCGATACCGATGGTGATACCGTGGGTGATAATGCGGATAACTGTCCGGCTGATGCCAATACGAATCAGTTAAATCCGATGGTTTGAATGATGGTGGTGATGTCTGTGATCTGGATGATGATAACGATGGTCTGACGGATGTGGAAGAGGCCGCCGCTGGTACTAACCCACTGGTGGTTGATACGGATGCAGATGGTACCAATGATAATACCGATAACTGTCCTGTTGATGCGAATACAAATCAGTTGAATACCGATGGGTTGAATGACGGTGGTGATGTCTGTGATCTGGATGACGATAATGATGGTTTGACGGATNNNNGAGGCAACGGCTGGCACTGATCCACTGGTGGTAGATACGGATGCAGATGGTACCAATGATAATACCGATAATTGCCCTGTTGATGCCAATAATGACCAGTTGAATACTGATGGGTTGAATGACGGTGGTGATGTTTGTGACACAGATGATGATAACGATGGAACGCCTGATGCCAGTGATGCCTTCCCGTTAGATGCTACAGAAACAACCGATACTGATAGTGATACCGTGGGTGATAATGCGGATAACTGTCCGGCTGATGCCAATACGAATCAGTTAAATACCGATGGTTTGAATGATGGTGGTGATGT
>JAADJB010000029.1 GCA_013151035.1 Gammaproteobacteria bacterium | reverse complement strand
GATTTCTGCGTGACTCATTTGTAACATTCCCAGCCCCAAATAGGGACATTTTAGCTTTGTTCAATAGGGACATTACTGCTTTGGGCTAACACTTTTGCCTAAACCATTGACCATTAACGCCGTCAATAGTAGGGTTAGGGAAATTGTTCTATAAGGTTATCCAGTGCAACAACATTATTCATCACAAATTGACTACCGCCCACTACTGGATAGACATCGTAGTCACGCTACAAAGAAACATTCTCTGCACTGGTTTATCCTGATCGGCATCATTGCTATTAGCAGCATATTCTTTAGCCTCACCTCCGAACAAGCGGAAGCAACCCGTAGCAAGAATATCAAAATTGACTTGCAACAGGAAGTTATACCCACCGTAGTCGATAAGCAAGCCCATGAAACGACTAAGGTAAGCACGACACCCGCGCAGCCAACACCTGACTACCACACTCAAACCCATCAAGTACGTACCGGCGATAATCTATCCAGCATTTTCCTTAAACAAGGACTCAACCAGAAGGTCATCAGTAAAATCCTCGCACTAGGAAAACCCGCTACTGATCTGCGGCGCATTCACCCAGGTGACCAGCTGATTTTTACCCTCGATAAAAACCAGAAATTACAAAAGCTGGTGTTACAGAAAGACCCGCTGAACAGCTTACAAATTGAGCGCAGCAATAATATCTTTCATGCCCAAAACATCCAACGCACGCCTGAACGCCGTATCCGCCACGTTGGCACTACAGTCAACGATTCTCTATTCCTCAGCGCCCAACGCGCTGATCTATCTGATAAAACCACCATGGCACTAGCCGCCATCTTTGGCTGGGATATTGATTTTGCCCTGGATATACGCAAAGGTGATCACTTCAATATTATGTACGAAGAACTCTACCTGGACGGTGAGAAGATTGGTGATGGCAATATTGTTGCCGCTGAATTCATCAATCATGGCCGCACCTACAAAGCGGTTCGTTATACGACACCCGATGGCGACTCCAACTACTACACAGCCGATGGCAAGAGTATGCGTAAAGCCTTCCTGCGTACCCCCATCCCATTAGCAAGGATCAGTTCCCGCTTTAACCTGAAGCGCAAGCACCCGGTACTGAACAAGATTCGTGCTCACAAGGGTGTCGACTACGCTGCCAGCAGAGGCACCCCTATCAAGGCCACTGGTGACGGTAAAATTATTCACCGGGGTCGCAAGGGCGGTTATGGTAATGCCATTATTATTCAACACGGCACACGCTACAGCACCTTATACGCCCACATGTCTAAATTTCGTTCCGGGCTAAAGACGGGTAGCCGGGTTCAACAGGGACAAACCATTGGCTATGTGGGTAGTACCGGCTTAGCCACCGGCCCTCACCTGCATTATGAATTCCGAGTCAATAATCGTCACCGCAATCCACTGACCGTCAAGCTACCGGCAGCAGAACCGATCAACAAGAAATACCTGAGTGGATTCAAGAATGAGGCACAACAGCTACTCACCCAACTGGATCTGTTCCAACGCACCCAGCTTGCCATGCAAGATACGCCGTAGAACTAATGACATGATTTTAGTTGAAAAGAATATGCCTGGTAAGCTCGAGACATGAATCGCTCTTCTCTAACAGAGACACGCCGTGAATACATCCATGTAGGCTCGATGCCCGCGTCCATGCGGGCAACGGTCTCTGTTAGAGAAGAGCCATCCCTGTCTCTTGAGTTAACGTGACAGCAGGGATGAACAACCTCTTTATTGGCCTGATGTCCGGAACCAGCCTGGACGCGATTGATACCGTATTGACCGATCTTGATTCAAATCAGATCAGTATCATCGCCACACACCAACACCCGATACCCGATGTACTGCGTAACGAACTACTAGAACTAATGCAAGTGGATGCCAGACATTCTCTAGTTACCCTCGGCAGACTGGATCAACAACTGGGTCAATTATTCGCCGATGCCGTCAACGCCCTGTTGGCAGACACAGCATTCACCTCGCAGGATATCCAGGCTATTGGTAGCCACGGCCAGACCATCGCCCATTACCCTGATGAAGAATACCCGTTCAGCCTACAGATCGGCGATGCCAATCAGATTGCCCAACAAACCGGTATTACTACCATCTGCGACTTTCGCCGTCGTGACATTGCTGCCGGAGGACAAGGGGCGCCATTGGCACCCGCCTTTCATCAGGCTTTTTTTCAAGACAAAAAACATGAACGCATCATTCTGAATATCGGTGGTATGGCTAATATCACCCACCTGCCAACCGACCCACTGATCCCGACCACCGGCTTTGATACCGGACCGGGCAATGTATTAATGGATGCCTGGATGCAACAACAGCAGCAACAGCTCTTTGATCGCGATGGTAGCTGGGCTGCGAGTGGGAAAATTCATCCTGCCTTGCTACAACAGCTATTAGACACACCCTACTTCCAGCTTAAACCACCCAAGAGTACGGGACGTGAGACCTTCAATCTGGACTGGCTTAATGCAAAACTGGGAGAACGATATCAAGAGATCCCGGCACAGGATATTCAGGCAACTCTAGTTGAACTCACCGCCAGTACCATCGCACAAGGCATCAGCGCAAGTTGCCAGGGCGGACAGATACTCACCTGTGGTGGTGGCACTCATAATCAATATCTTATTCAGCGACTACAGCAACAACTACCCGTATTCAACATAGCATCCACCGCTGAGCATGGGATTGATCCTGATTGGGTTGAAGCAGTCGCCTTTGCCTGGCTGGCGCAACAGACGCTGAACAGCAAAGCCGGCAACCTGCCTGCGGTTACCGGGGCTACTCAAGAGACTGTTTTAGGGGGAATCTACTCAAGGTAGGGTGCGCACTGCGCACCAACACCTTTTGGTGCGTAATACGCACCCTACCTATTACATTGAAAAGGACGAACCACAACCACAGGTGGTGGTGGCATTAGGGTTACGAATCACAAACTGCGCACCTTCAAGATCATCCTTATAATCAATCTCGGCACCGACCAGGTACTGGAAACTCATCGGATCAACTAATAAGGTTATACCATCATTAACCACCTGGGTATCACCGTCATTGATATCTTCATCAAATGAAAAACCGTACTGAAAACCTGAACATCCACCGCCACTGATAAACACGCGTAATTTCAGATTGTCATTGTCCTCTTCCTTCATCAGCTCGCGCACCTTGCTGGCCGCCGCATCGGTAAACACCAGGCTTTGAACACTTTCTACTGCAATCCCACTCATTTTCTACATCTCCGCACAACAATATCGCTTAAATTAAACACATTATCCCAATCCTTAGTAAAATAGTCAAGTATTAGGTCGAGCAGCGATCTCGGTAACATCTGCAACGGCGCGCAAGGCCTCGGCACCATGCACCAGGCGACCATTAACCTCGGCACCCATAGCCATTTCCAGCATCTTGTAATACACATCGCCTGTCACATGAGTACAGGATGCCAGTTCAATATGTTCTGAACCATGCACATCACCATTAACCACACCATCCAGCACCATATTAGGCACACGAATCATGCCATCAATACGCCCGTGTTCACTCAACACCAGGGTTGAAGACGAGCCTTCTTCCGCTATCACGTCACCATTAATGACACCATCCACATGCAGACCACCACTAAAATGAAGATCCCCACGAATCTCCGTGTGCTGACCAATCAATGTATCAATCTTTACCCGCTGCTGTTTTTTGTCAGATCCCCACATTATACTTTCCTCAAATAGCCCACTTATACGTCCATTTTAACATAGAGCCGGGACGACTGGAGGGAATTACACGAATCCGTACAGAATGTGGAGAAAACCCATCCGGTAGATGCATCTGCCCGGCAATACTCTGAAAATAACGGAATTTGAAACTATGCTTACGAATAACCGGCTCAGAGATAGTCTTCAAATCCAGCGTCACCGGCACACCATCCTGCTCACCCTCGACCTGCATCTCAACCGCACCCCGAATAAAACGGCTATTACGTTTGATCTGCACCAGCAGCAATTGATAATCAAAATAACCCGGCGCAATACCCGCCGCCACCTCAAAACTCTGTATCCTGAGCCCAACCTGCATATCCTCAGGAGCCATAATACCCCGATAAAAAGATAGATCTTCACGCAAGGCAAGAATTTTACTTTGTAGAGCGAGCAATTCTTGCTCCACATCCGCATAGGCCTGCTTGTCCACCTGCTGTGCACGCGCAACAATCACCAACTGCCTTTCATGCTGATCCTTGAGATCAAGCAACTGTCCCACCTGCTGCTGCAAGCGCACTTGATCAAGCTCAAACTGCTGCAAATCCCCGGCACCCTGATCATAGCCTGTGTCGAATAACCACCACCCCAGCAACAACAGGAATACAACAAGAAATACGGCATACAGAATAATATGCCGAGTAGAAAATAATAATAGACGCTTAATAACTACAACCCCGTTAATTTGTCATTCCTGTAGACATCCCACGCAGGCGGGAATCCATCCTGAGTAGTTCCTCGTTCCCATGCTCTGCGTGGGAATGCATACCCCATAGTAGGATAACATCATGCCCTTGGGTTCCCACGCAGGAGCATGGAAACCAAGAAAACAAAAGCTTGGGTTAGCGATTTATCGCGTAACCCAACAATTTTTTATTTTACGAGCACGTTCGGTTGAGGTTCGTGGAACTCTTCGAGGGGACACAGCAGATAAAACTTGCTATGTCCCCGACCTGTGCCAGCCTAAAAATAGACACCGACCCGCATTACATTAAACAGGGATTACGGTAGTAAGGCAATAGCACCCAGCCCGGTAGTTTCCTCCAGACCTAGCATAATGTTCATATTATGTACCGCCTGCCCGGCTGCGCCTTTGACCAGATTATCAATCACCGACAACACCACCACACGACCGGTATCCGGTGGACAATGAATCGCCATACGGCAATGATTGGAACCACGCACCGAACGCGTCTCCGGGTGTGAACCCGCAGGCATAATATCAACGAATGGTTCACCTTCATAACGCCACTTAAACAGCTCAATTAGATCCTCCTTGGGCTGTTTCAGACGCGCATACAGAGTGGCATGAATACCCCGAATCATTGGTGTCAGATGGGGCACAAAGGTTAAACCCACCGCACCACAAGCCTGAGTATCCAGCCCCTGCTTGATCTCCGGCAGATGGCGATGACCGGGAACGGCATAAGCCTTCATGCTCTCGCTACTCTCACATAATAAGGCAGCCACATTGGCACCACGACCAGCACCACTCACCCCGGATTTTGCATCCGCAATCAAATCAGTCTCATCCACCAGACCGGCCTCAATCAAGGGTAAAAACCCCAGCTGGATAGCTGTTGGGTAACAGCCTGGATTCGCCACCAGGCGAGCGGATTGAATAGTGTCACGATTCATTTCCGGCAGACCATACACCGCTTCCTCCAGCAGATCAGGACAGGCATGAGGCATGCCATACCACTGCTCCCAAACCGATGGATCACGTAGACGAAAATCAGCTGCCAGATCAATCACCCGCGTATTCGCTGCCAACAACTCCGGCACCATCTTCATAGCGGTGCCATTCGGTGTCGCAAAAAACACCAGATCACAGGCGGCCAGCGTATTGATATCCGGTTCAGAAAAACACAGATCAACATAACCACGTAGGTTGGGAAATAAATCAGACACTGCTGTGCCAGCCATGGAACGCGAGGTAATAACCGATAGTTCCACACCACCATGCCCTGCCAACAGACGCAGCAACTCCACGCCTGTATAACCTGTTCCACCGACTACGCCCACTTTAATCATTGGTTTACTTCCTCAAAAACCTATACATTACTTTAGCTATGATACTTTAGAAGAGACGGAGGGGGTAGAGCCAGATTTTTGGTGCGCAGTGCGCACCCTACCGACGAAGGAGCAAAGCCAGATTTTTGGTGCCGGTTTTTTGGTGCGGAGTGCTTGAGGGGACAGAGCCAAAAACCGGCTCTGTCCCCGGTTGGGAGTGTGGCATAATAGCTCGTAATGAATAATCATGACTTGAAAAGACATTGGCACAAAATCAGCGCGCGTATTGGGCTTCATCTCGCCAATGCCAACACCTTACCGCTGCTGTCCATACTCGGTCTCATCACTGGTAGCCTGGTCAGTGCCGCTATCATCACACTCCTGTTAATCATCGAGGCAGGTCAGACTGCCATTCTGTCCGGCAACCATGCTATCGCCTACGCGCACCTGCCACTAAGCTATCGCTTCCTGTTGCCCGTAATGGGCGGGCTTGTCATTGGACTAATCTTGCATTACCTGAACAAGGAAGATCGTCAACTCGGCATCACCCACGTCATTGAGCGACTCCATTACCATCAGGCACAACTCCCCGTACGCAATGCCGTCATTCAATTCATCACTGCCAGTCTAAGCATTATTAGCGGACACTCAGTGGGTCGGGAAGGACCTGGCGTACATATTGGTGCCGCCACAGGAAGCTGGTTTGGTCAGTGGCTAAAGCTCCCCAATCACTGTCGTCGCACTCTGGTCGCCTGTGGTGTTGCTGCCTCCATCGCCGCTTCCTTCAATACCCCGCTGGCAGGTGTCATATTTGCCATGGAGGTAATTATGATGGAATACACCATGGTCAGCTTTGCCCCAGTCATACTTGCCGCGGTCAGTGCCACCAGTATCACTCAAGCCGTATTAGGACATAGTGCTCTCTTTTCAGTATCGAACATAAACCTCGGTTCCATATACGAACTACCCTGGATTCTTCTCACCGGCCTGATCATCGGCGTGCTCGCTGCCCTGTTTACCCGTTCACTATTATTCTTCACCCACATACTGGCGGATCACCCGATCTGGCAACGCACGACCATTGCTGGCATCATTGTCGGCATCTGTGCCCTTCCAGTCCCTAGCATAATGGGAGTTGGCTATGATGTTATCAATGAGATCCTGATTGGTGAGATTGGTATCCTGTTATTACTCACCATCACCCTGGTCAAAATCCTTGCCACCACCGCCGGGATTGGTTTGGGTATCCCAGGCGGACTGATTGCGCCGACCTTCCTTATCGGTGCGGCTGCAGGAGGAAGTATTGGCATCATCACTGGCTTGATTATGCCAGGGGAACTCGCCTCGTCACCCACCCTTTTTGTTCTCATTGGTATCTGTGCAATGATGGGCGCAACCCTGCACGCCCCCCTCGCCGCGCTCATCGCCCTGCTTGAGCTCAGTGGCAATCCAGGTGTTATCCTGCCTGGAATGCTGGCCGTTATTGGTGCCTTGTTGGTCAACAAGGAAGTCTTTGGTAGGGGTTCTGTATTCATTGAATTAATGCGTGCACGGGGACTGGAATACAAGGATGACCCGGTAACTCAAGGACTGCAACGCATCAGTGTCACTCATATCATGGAGCGCAGTGTAAAAACGATCACACAAAAGATCAGCCCGGAACAAGCCGCACGAATACTCAAATCACCGCCGGTTTGGTTATTACTGGAGAGCGATGAAGAGATCAGTCCATTACTACTCACTGCTGACCTGGAAAACTATATGCAAGGTAAAATGGACGACGATGAGATTGATCTGTTACAAATTCCGGCACAACGTCTGCGCTCTTGTGCTATCAATCTACAAGCCAGTCTGCATGATGCCCTTAAAAAACTGGATCAGAGCGATTCCGAGGCTCTACACATACAACATCAAACAAATACCAACACCCTGACTTATGGCATACTCACACGCGATGACATCAAACAAAGTTACCGCATCTAATGACTTCGCCGCTCTTTTAACACCAGCAACACATACTCAACAGAACAGGTGACACACAATGATCTGGGTTAAGGCATTACACATCATCTCAATGGTTACCTGGTTTGCCGGGTTATTCTATCTGCCCCGACTCTTTGTCTATCATGCCGATTGCCATGATGCAGCCGGGAATGAACGCTTTAAAATCATGGAATTCAAGCTCTATGTGATGATGAATATCGGGGCACTACTAACCTTCATTTTTGGCATCTGGTTACTGGTTGATTATGCCTGGGAGGCCTACATCTACACGACGTTATGGTTACCGATAAAACTGATACTGGTAACACTACTGCTTATCTATCATCATATGTGTGGCTACCTCCGCAAGGCCTTCCGCGATGATAACAACCAGCACAGTCACACCTACTACCGCTGGTTTAATGAGGCCCCGGTGTTGATCCTGATTGCTGTTGTGTTATTGGCGGTGGGGAAACCTTTTTAATAATGGTGCGTGGTACGCATATATGGTCTCCTCCCAGTTTGCAAGACATTGTGAACCTTTAACAGTGACAGGATTGCTTCCATATATCCGGCC
>JAADJB010000028.1 GCA_013151035.1 Gammaproteobacteria bacterium | reverse complement strand
TCGTTTCTTTATGTTGATGGTATGTTGAACTTCCATCATGGCGCATTACGACGCCGTATTAAAGGGGGAGGAGACCATCTCATCACCCTACGGAGGAGAGGTAGGGTGCGCATTGCGCACCAGCATAATTATTAAAGGTGTATTCTTAAATGTCGGAAGAAATTGTAAAAAAATGGTTGAATGATGTGGTGAAAACAGCGGCTAACAGGGATCATGCGGCGCATGTCGATCTGATCTCTCAGCGTGTTAGCCTGACCGGTGTGCCGGGTTTTGATGCTATTGGTTTTCAGCAGTGGTCGGAGCAATGTAAGCATGAGTTTGATAATCAATTGCTTAAATCGGTGCGCTATGAAGGTCTGAAGATGGTGGCGGATACTACGAGTCGTATTATGTTCAAGACCTATGAGATTGTTGAGGGTGTTGATGGTACGGTTAATGCGCAGGGTGTTGAGGTGTTGCTGGAAAAAGAAGATGACGATCAGTGGCGTGTGGTGCAGGAACGTATCCTGGATGAGGGTGAGACCCGGCATGCTGGCTTGATGTCTGGATAGTTTGATGCCTAATGTTTTTTCTAAGCTGAAATTCAGCAATTCTTTTGCCTCCTTATCGAATGATTTTTATTCCAGAGTGGCCCCCACGCCCTTCGTTAGTTCGCCTGAGCTATTACATTTTAATCAGGATGTCGCTGGTTTGATTGATCTTGATGCGACAGCAGCAGTGCACCCGGATATCGCGGCTATATTCTCTGGTCAGAATTTGCTTGAGGGCAGCGATCCGATTGCTATGTTGTATGCCGGGCATCAGTTTGGTCACTTTGTATCGCAGTTAGGCGATGGGCGGGCGATCCTGTTGGGTGAGGTGCGCAATGCTCAGGGCGAACCCTGGGAGATACAGCTCAAGGGGAGTGGAGTCACCCCGTACTCGCGTAATGCGGATGGTCGTGCTGTGTTGCGTTCTACCATCAGAGAATATTTGTGCAGCGAGGCAATGCATGCCCTGGGTATTCCGACCACTCGCGCACTATGTATTGTCGGTAGTAGAGATGAGGTCTACAGGGAACAGATAGAACGAGGGGCCATGCTCACCCGTCTGGCACCTAGTCATGTGCGTTTTGGTTCGTTTGAGGTGTTTTATTATCGCCAGCAATTTGATCATTTACGCACCCTGGCTGATTATGTTATTCGCTATCATTTTCCTGAATTGCAGGCTGTTAAAAACCCTTATCAGGGTTTGTTATCTGAGATTATTCGGCGTACTGCGCACTTGATTGCTCAATGGCAATCGGTTGGTTTTTCTCATGGGGTGATGAATACCGATAATATGTCGATCCTCGGGTTGACGTTAGACTATGGGCCGTATGGTTTTATGGATGCCTATGATCCGGGTTATATTTGTAATCACTCTGATCATGAGGGGCTTTATGCCTATAATCGGCAACCGGATAGAGGTTTGTTTAATGTGAGTTGTCTGGCGCAGGCGATGTTGCCTTTATTAGCTGATGATGTTGATCAGGCGGTGGCATTAGCGCGTGATGAACTAGAACAGTATAGGGATCATTATGCACAGAGCTATGCCGATTTAATGCGTGCCAAGCTGGGTTTGCTTGAATCACAGAGTGAAGATCAGCAATTAGTACAGGGGTTACTGGATTTGATGGCCGCTGATGGTGTTGATTTTACTCTTCTGTTTCGTCGCTTATGTTCTTTTTCTATCCGGCAAGATGCCGTTAATGCCCCGTTGTGTGAGCTATTTTCTGATTTGCAGGCCTTTAATCAATGGTTGCGCCGTTATAAAGTTCGATTGCTGGATGAGGATAGTGTTGATGCATTGCGTTGTCAGCAGATGAAACAGGTCAATCCAAAGTATATTTTACGCAATCATCTGGCAGAGCAAGTTATTCGCGCAGCGGAAGATGAACAGAATTATGATGAGTTGGAGTGTTTGTTCCAATTATTAAAAAAACCCTTCGAAGATCAGAAAGCCCATGAAAAATATACGGTTTTACCTCCGGAGTGGGCAAAAAAGCTGAGTGTGAGTTGTTCTTCGTAGTCGCTTAAAGCTTGCCAAACCTTCGTTATCTGTGATACTTATAATAATGACAAATGTCAATTTATGATAAATTTGGGGGAATTTGTGATGAATGCCGGAGAGCTTGTAATGAATGAAGGGCCTAGTTGTAAATGTGTGATTTCTTTTTTGTGGACCAATGCAATGGTGGTGGCCGCGATAGTGTTTTTATTGTTTACCTTTATTGATCCAGTGGATGTAGCAACAGCCATGATGCTGGATGTGGATGCGGGTACCTTTCGCATCAAAGCCTATGTGTTTAGTTTTCTTTTTCTGTGGGTGATGTTTAGCGCATCGACCTTTCTGAACTGTTATTTCACTAAATTGCGTGATAGCAAACATACTTGAGTCAGTCCATTTCAGAGTAGTGGTTGCAGTATGTCTTTGATGGCGTTGCGCGTCAGTTCGCCATTATGGAGGGTGACAATCTTGCCTGAGCGATTGATGAAGGCAGTAAATGGCAGGGTATTGCTGGTGTTGCCATAACGGCGTGAAATCTCCATTGCCGCTAGGTCTGCCGCCATGAGTGGGTATTGGATACCCATTTCCTGTGCATACTCACGCACCGCTTCGGTGCTATCAACAGCAATGCCGATAACCTGTAGTCCTTGATCAGCGTATTCTTTTTGTATCGACATCAGTGCTGGAATCTCTTTTCTGCACGGTGGGCACCAGGTTGCCCAAAAGTTAACGATAAGTATTTGTTGATCCCATTCATTTACATTCCTTGCGACATCATGAATATCATTAAGGATAAATGGCGGGCGTTGTGTGCCGATAACAGCGCTGTTTTTTATCGGCACCGCTGAGGATATGAGTAGTTGTTGGCTACCAATGCCGATTAATAGAGCGGTAATTAGTAGCAGACTGATAAGTATTTTATTTTTCATGAAAACCTGTGGTTTATTGTCTATGTGTATTATACGCATACGAGATATTGATTTTTGTCATTTTTTTATTGCCACAATATCTCGTATAGAGTAGGATTTAGGCTGCTTAGGCATATTAACCATAGTTTTTTCATGATTAATATCAAGAGCCGGTACGAAAAAATAAAAAAACGATGTATATCGCGCACTAAAACAAAAATGGGGGATGGATTGAGCGTATGTTCAGTATAAAAAAATCTTTGACTGGGGTTACAGGGTTTCTATTATCCTTGCTGACGGGTACCGCATTTGCAGATTATAAACTTAATTTCCCTGAGCCAGTATCCCCGCTTACCCAGCAGATGTACGATTTGCACATGATGACCACTACGATGGCGACAGGCATCATGATTGTGGTGATCGCTGTGGTGACCTATAGCATCGTAAAATTTAGAAAATCTAAAGACTATCAAGCGGATCAGAACTTTCATAAGGGCACCTTTGGTACTTGGTCCTGGTTATTGGTTCCCATCATCGTACTGGGTATTGATCTGAGTATTGCCGAGCCAGCACTGGATGCACTGAAGAAGGTAGAAGAACAAAAACCTGCGGATATAACCGTTAAGGTGATTGGTTCGCAGTGGAAATGGACCTACGAATACATCGATGATGATATTCGTATCGTGAGTAATATGTTGTCCAAGGAAGAGGCCGGTGATAATTACCTCCGCGCCGTGGATAACCCTCTGGTATTGCCTGTTAATAAACGTATCCGTTTCCTGCATACCGCGAGTGATGTGCTACATGCCTGGTGGGTGCCGGCCATTGTTTATAAGAAGGATTCTATCCCAGGCTATATCAATGAGACCTGGACGCTTATCGAAAAAGAAGGGACCTATCGTGGTCAGTGTGCCGAGAACTGTGGTACCGGTCATGCCTTTATGCCGATTGTGGTCGAGGCAGTTAGTCAGGAAAAGTATGATGCCTGGGTGACGGCACAGAAGACGGCGAAGGCAGCAGCATTGGCTGAGGCATCGGCTAACAAGACTTGGGGTAAGGATGAGTTGATGGCGCGCGGTAAGGCTATCTATGACATTAATTGTGCCGGTTGTCATCAGACGACAGGTGAAGGTATTCCTGGTGTATTCCCTGCATTGAAGGGTAGTGCGATTGCGACCGGGCCTGTTGCGGCTCATCTGGATATTGTTATGAACGGTAAGGCGGGCACGGCAATGTCTGCCTGGACGAATCAGTTCAATGACCTGGAGTTGGCCGCTGTTGTTACCTATGAGCGTAATGCCTGGGGTAATGATACCGGTGATCTTGTGCAACCTGCTAGTGTTAAAGCGGTTCGTAAATAAAAACACTTTGGAGAATAGATAAATGAGTGCTGTGATTAACGAAGACGTCCATCACGACGAACACCATCACGACGGTCCTCCAACGGGTTTCAAGCGTTGGTTATATAGTACCAATCATAAAGATATCGGTACTATGTACCTGATTTTTGCTCTGGTGATGTTATTTCTGGGCGGGGCGATGGCAATGTTGATTCGTGCCGAGTTGTTTATGCCTGGTATACAGATCACGAACCCTGATTTTTATAATATGCTGGTAACAGATCACGCCTTGATTATGGTGTTTGGCATGGTGATGCCAGCAGCGGCGGGTATGGCTAACTGGATGATTCCGATGATGATCGGGGCACCGGATATGGCGTTACCACGTATGAATAATATGAGCTTCTGGTTATTGCCAGCGGCGGCTATCTTACTGGTTGCATCAATGGTGGTTGGTTTTATTCCAGGCACGGGCACACCGGTTAATACGGGCTGGACTCTGTATCCACCGTTATCCATACAAACAGGTATGGGTATGGATCTGTTGATCTTTACCGTGCATCTGTTGGGTATCTCATCCATCATGGCATCCATTAACATCGTGACCACGATTCTTAATATGCGTGCACCGGGTATGAAGATGATGGATATGCCATTATTTTGCTGGTCCTGGTTCTTCACCGGTCTGTTGCTGATTATCATCATGCCTGTATTGGCCGGTGGCGTTACCATGCTGTTGTTTGATCGTCACTTTGGTACCAGTTTCTTTGATGCAGCGGGTGGTGGTGATCCGGTGTTATTCCAGCATCTATTCTGGTTCTTCGGACATCCTGAAGTGTATGTCTTGTTGTTGCCTTCTATTGGTGTGTTAGGTCTGGTTATTCCAACCTTCTCGCGCAAGCCATTGTTTGGTTACAAACCGCTGGTTTACTTTATGGCCTTCCTGTTTGCCTTGGGTCTGGTTGTATGGGCACATCACCAATATACCGTGGGTATGTCGCTGGCGGTGACGACTTACTTTATGATCGGGACTATTTTGATCTCCATCCCGGTTGGTTTGATGATCTTTAATTTCATCTTCACTATGTGGCGTGGGGCAATGACCTTCGAGACACCAATGTTGTTTGCTATTGCGATTATCCTGATGTTCTCGTTTGCCGGTGTGACCGGGGTTATGCTGGCCGTGGTGCCTGCTGATTTGCAATATCACGACACCTATTTTGTGGTGGCTCACTTCCATTATGCCTTGATTCCTGGTGCGGTATTCGGTCTCTATGCAGGCGTGTTTTACTGGTTGCCGAAGTGGACAGGGCATATGTATGACGAGACTCTGGCCAAGATATTTTTCTGGTGGACAACGCTGTCATTTAACCTGACCTTCTTCCCGCAGCATTTCTCGGGTCTGGCGGGTATGCCGCGTCGTATCGTGGATTACAATGTACAGTATCTGGAGTTTAATGTAATTTCCAGTATTGGTGGTTTCCTGTTTGGGCTGTCACATCTTTTATTCCTGTATATTATTATCAAGACAGTTAAGGGTGGTAAGAAGGCCGGTGATATGCCTTGGGAAGGTGCGCAGATTGGTACGCCAGGTCTGGAGTGGTCGCTATCATCACCACCGCCATTCCATAGTTTTTCAACGCCGCCCAAAATTAAGATAAATCACTAGGTTGATGTTGCTTATGAATGATAATGAAACAATGCAGGATCAAACGACAATCAGGAATAATCGAAGGGTTGCGATTGTACTGGGTCTCATTGCTCTGGGCTTGGCATCATTACCCTTCTTTTATCTTAGTAAGATGACTATGGCAGGATGAGTGATAGACCTGAGCCTTCTGACAATCAGATAAAGGCGAAAAAATCAGCAGTAAAGTTATTTATGTTGGTGCTTGTAATGTTTGCATTTGGTTTTGCGATGGTACCACTGTACAGCCTGGTTTGTTCGGTGACCGGGCTAAGCAGTACCAGTTTGGCGCCGGGACGGGTTAAGGAATCAAGTCTGAATCTGGCAGTCGATAAGACACGAACGATTACGGTTGGCTTTGATACCACGATCAATACGGATTTACCCTGGGATGTTTATCCAAAGGTAAAGACGATTGATGTTCATCCAGGTGAGATTGCTGAGGTGATGTTTGTTGCAAAAAACAATTCGAACAGGCGTATAGAGGCACAGGCAGTACCGGGTATTACGCCCTGGCAGGCAACGGAATATTTTGAAAAGATTGAATGTTTTTGTTTTACCTCGCAGACATTAGAGGCGGGTGAGAGCAGGGATATGTTGTTAAAGTTTGTAGTAGACGGCGGGTTGCCTGAGCAATATAAGACGATTACCCTGTCGTATACCTTGATGGACAAGGATCGATCAAAGTTACGATTGATACCAGATCCTGATTATATGAAGACGCATGAACATTAGAGATAACAAAAAGATATAATTGTAAAAGGGGGCGCAATGAGTACTGCAGAGCAAGGTTATTTTATCCCGGAACCCAGTCGTTGGCCGATTGTGGCGGTTACTGGACTATTTCTTACCGTGTTGGGTGTTACCCTTTGGGTGAATGAGGTTAATGTTGGGCCATTTATGGTTGTATTGGGTCTGGCAGTGGTTACCTATCTCTTCTTTGGCTGGTTTGGTGATGTCATTGATGAGAGTATGTCGGGTAAATATGGTGCAGGTGTTGATCGCTCTTTCCGTCAGGGGATGTTCTGGTTTATTACCTCGGAAGCCTTCTTCTTTGTCACCTTCTTTTCCTGTTTGTATTATTTGAGGAATATTTCGTTAACCTCTCTTGGTGGTGTCGGGCATCTGGCGAGTTCTAATTTATTATGGGAAGGCTTTGAGTATGCCTGGCCATTGGTAAATCTACCAGATGCAACGAGTTATACCCAGATTAAGGAAGTTGTTGGTCCCTGGGGTATCCCTTTATACAATACAATTATCCTGTTGAGTTCGGGTGCAACTCTGACCTGGGCACACTGGGGTTTGAAGAAGGAGAGTCAGTCACAGTTGGTGTGGGGCCTGGTCTTTACCGTCGCTCTGGGTCTTATCTTCTTTAGTTTACAGGCTTATGAGTATGCCCACGCCTATTCCGAATTGGGGCTGACTCTGAACTCAGGTGTCTATGGTTCGATCTTCTATATGTTGACCGGTTTCCATGGTTTCCATGTCGTCCTGGGTACCATCATGTTGATTGTAATCCTGGTGCGTAGCAGCAAGGGTCACTTTTCGGAGAAACATCATTTTGCCTTTGAGGCGGTTGCTTGGTATTGGCACTTTGTTGATGTGGTGTGGTTAGGTTTGTTTATATTCGTATACTGGATGTAAGCAGGAAATGATCTAGAGCGCAGGGTATTCGTTATGAATGCCCTGTTTTGTTTTGGTTTAAAGTCCGTGTGGTGTAATCTCTCCAAAATACCAGCCTGCAATGAGCATGATGACCAGGCTAAATGAAAGAATGACTCTTAGTGTTAATGATACGACAACCCTTGTGGATTGATCGCCATCTTTGGCGAGGAAAAAAATGCCTGATATCAGGCTGACTAGAATCAATATAAAATTAATGGCAATAAGTGTCTTGAACATGATTAAAATCCCGAGTCTTTCAGGTAGTATATAGACTTCTTTGAGTTGTTTACAGTTGGTTGTGTTGTTTGTGTCCAGGTATCCCTTTTATTTTCGTTTTTCCCTTTTAGGCAGCGTACTCGCTGTTATTGGTCTTGTTGTCTTTATCAAACTGGGTAATTGGCAAGTACATCGTGCGGCTGAAAAGG
>JAADJB010000027.1 GCA_013151035.1 Gammaproteobacteria bacterium | reverse complement strand
GTAGAAGATATTGAGGCTTTGTTGCCGGGTAGTGTTACGCAGGATCAGATAAGCCTTCGTTGAGCAAGAGCGTTGTTGGTTGAGCGCTTACTTAAGAAATACTAATTTCAAATGGCTTGATCCTTTCAAGCTATTTCAAGCAATTATAAAAATACAAAACCCATCTTCTAAAATTATCAAAATAAAATATTTTACGGCTCCTGTAAAAGCTAATTTTTCCTCCCACGGTCAAGAATCCTCAAAAGCTCAAAATTCATATCATAGAGCACTTAAATATATTTACAGCGATAATATAGAAATAATTGAGGGTTATCATACAGTAGAAGCAGGCTTTCCACCCCGCTATAAAAAACCCATAGACAAAAATGATCGTGTAGAAATATGGAAGTTTGAAAAAAAACAAACTGACGTAAATATAGCATTGCATATGTATAGAGACGCAATAAATGAAAGTAATATCCAACAAATATTAGTTTCTAATGACTCAGACCTTGAATTGCCTCTTAAACTAATTAAAAAAGATAAACCTAATATTACTCTGGGACTTATTATCCCAAGAGCAAAGCCAATAGGTAAACATTATCGTCCAACAAATAAAAGCTTAAGCCAGCATGTTGATTGGACTAGAAATCATATTCTCGATCAGGAGTGTCAAGAAGCACAACTTGATGAAAAAATTCCCACAAACAAAAAACCAATACTTAAACCATATTATTGGTAAGACTAAAGTTGCCCGACCATCTGGTTGCAACCGTCAGGTTTTCGCTATCCACTGGCCTGCGTGAGGGCAATGTAACGGGCTTAGAGTGGTCACAAGTTGATTTAACTCGAAAGGTCGCATGGGATTCACGCAGATCTGAATGGGATACCGCTCTATGTCTTACAGGAGCTGGGAGGGTGGTCTGACGTGCGAATGGTTCAGCGTTATGCCCACCTTGCACCTGAGCATTTATCGGAGTATGCAGACACGTTGTCTGGGATGTCTGGATATGGGGGTACATTAAATGGATTAAAAAATAGTCTATCAAATGATAGGTTATTTATATTGTAGTGCACCTTTCTATAAAATGGGCTACAATGTAGCTCAAGATATTGGGGGATTAAATCATGGCTGAAAACGCAGTAGTTCGCGCTCGTATTAATGAGCACATCAAAGAAGAGGCCGCCACCGTGCTGGCCACAATGGGGCTAACCGTATCAGATGCCTTTAGAATGATGTTAACTCGCATTGCCAGAGAAAAAGCATTGCCTTTTGAACCATTGGTTCCCAACAAAGAAACTATCCAGGCTATGAAAGAAGCTCGCCGTGGAAAATTGGTGTCTTTCAATAATGCCGATGATCTTATGGCTGACTTGAAGAGTGAGGATTGAAAGAACCGGTCAATTCAAGCGTGACTACAAGCGAGAGACAAAGAGCCAGCATCGTACGACACTGCAATCAGAATTGACTGAAGTGCTTAATACATTAATCAAAAATGAACCGCTTGCTGAAAAGCATCGAGATCATGCATTAACCGGTGAATGGAAAGATTATCGAGATTGTCATGTTAAACCCGACCTGGTGTTAATCTATCGAAAACCAAGTGACGAGGTATTACAACTTGTTCGTCTTGGTTCGCATAGTGAGCTGGGACTGTAATAAGCCAGCGCATGGCATCAGCATCTTAGCGTACGTTTTCGTACCGTTGGACTTCAAACCCTGGGTGCCATTCGGGTCAGAGCTCCTGAAAAATCACAACGAATTGAACGGCAATGGGACAGCGTAGACACAAACTCTACGTTTACCCCACGTTCAGACATAACAAAGGCCTACGTAAAAACGTAAGCCTTTGAATTGTTTGGCGCGCCCGGAGCGATTCGAACGCCCGACCGCCTGGTTCGTAGCCAGGTACTCTATCCAGCTGAGCTACGGGCGCTAACAACGGGCGTATTATCGCTAAAAAGGGGGGGTAAAGTCAATCAGTAAATACAGATATGATAATAAAAAAGCCCCGAAAAAACGGGGCCTTTTTATGGGTATGGCGGAGAGGGAGGGATTCGAACCCTCGATGAGCTTTTAACCCATACTCCCTTAGCAGGGGAGCGCCTTCGGCCACTCGGCCACCTCTCCAAATACTCGAAAAAAAAGTCTACTCCACCTCTCTTTCGCGCAGCGGGTAGCATACCGATGCTGCGGTCTGAGGTAAAGTCACTTTCGTTAAAAATATTACATTTATTTTAATTCAGGCTTCCTGTTCCTGTTGTTGCCGTTCCAGTTTAATGCGTTCGTAAATTTCTTCACGATGGACATCAATTTCCTTAGGCGCATTCACACCAATACGTACCTGATTACCTTTTACGCCCAACACTGTTACGGTTACATCATCACCGATCATCAGTGTTTCACCTACTCGACGGGTTAAAATCAACATCCCCTTTCTCCTTTTCTCTACTTCGCTTAGTTAAAACAACTCCCTGACTTATCCACACTCTCCCTTATACGTATGAATTTAACGTTCTCCATCCCTATAACTATAGATGAAGATTGTCCTTTGGTTTTTATATTTATTATTTAAAGCCATGCAATAATCATGGCTTTAAATACATCAAACACTAGCTCACCTTATCTAGCTCAAAGGCTTCATGCAAGGCACGTACACCCAGCTCAAGATATTTTTCATCCACCACCACTGATATCTTGATCTCCGAGGTCGATATCATCCGGATATTAATACCTTCTTTCGCCAACACCTCAAACATATTCGCTGCAATACCGGCATGTGAACGCATACCTACACCCACCAGCGATATCTTCACAATCTTATTATCACCCACCACACCCATTGCACCGAGCTCTTTGGCAATAGTCTGCAATACCGCTAAAGCCTTATCGTAATCATTACGATGCACGGTAAAAGTAAAATCGGTGGTCTTACCATCTGCTGCCATATTTTGCACAATCATATCAATCTCGATATTAGTGCTGGCAACAGGCCCTAAAATCTTGTGGGCCATACCGGGCTGATCTGGCACACCCAGAATAGTTAATTTCGCCTCATCACGATTAAAGGCAATACCTGATATCAATGCCTCTTCCACGGCCTCTTCCTCATAGGTAATCAGTGTGCCCTCACCTTCTTCTTCAAAAGAGGACAACACCCGCAATGGAACATTGTATTTCCCTGCAAATTCAACAGCACGTATCTGTAACACCTTGGAACCCAGACTTGCCATCTCCAGCATTTCTTCCGAGGTAATCTTATCCAGCTTACGTGCCTCTGGAACCACACGCGGATCAGTGGTATAAACACCATCCACATCGGTATAAATCTGACATTCATCGGCCTTCAGTGCGGCAGCTAATGCAACGGCCGTGGTATCTGAACCACCACGCCCCAAGGTAGTAATACTACCATGCTCATCCACCCCCTGAAAGCCAGCAACGACCACAACTTTGCCCGCATCAAGATCTTTACGCACACGCGCATCATCAATCTCACGAATACGAGCCTTATTATGAGCACTATCGGTGAGGATGTGTACCTGTCCACCGGTATAAGACAACGCAGCATAACCACTTTGCTGTAACGCCATACACAACAAAGCAATCGTCACCTGTTCACCGGTAGACAACAGAACATCCAACTCACGCGGCTCTGGGCTACTGGTCAACTCACCCGCCAAGGCCAACAGGCGATTCGTTTCTCCGCTCATGGCTGAGACCACAACCACCACATCGTCACCCTGATCACGGAAACGCGCAACCCGCCGAGCCACATTTTCAATACGCTCTGGTGAGCCTACAGAGGTTCCACCATATTTTTGAACAATCAGAGCCATGTGTTACTTCTCGAATAAAGGCGATAAATTAAACACTAAAACGCTCCAAAATGGAAGAAAAAAACGTTAAAATCCATGATAATCATCAACATTGAGCGTTTTTCACGAAAATAGCTTTATAGTAATTGAGTACGCACCCAATCTTGTACCAATGCCAGCGCAGCATCCAGGGATCCAGGCCGATCACCACCTGCCTGCGCCATATCCGGACGACCACCTCCTTTGCCCCCCACCTCGGCTGCTACCACCTTGATCAAATCACCTGCTTTCAACTGTTTGGTTAGTGATTTACTCACGCCAGCAATCAAATTAACCTTGTCTGCATCGGTTGCCATTCCCAGCACGACCACGGCATGACCCAGCTTATCCTTTAGCTGATCCATAGTGGTACGCATCGCCTTGACATCCACACCATCGAGACGTGCTGCCAGTACCTGCACACCATTAATATCCACCGCCTGTGAGGTAAGATCCTGACCTTGCTGACTCGCCATCCGCGTCTTGATCTGATCCAGCTCCTTCTCCAGAACACGAGTTTTTTCCAGCATTTGACCCAGCTTATCCACTGCCACCTCAGGAGTTGACTTTAATAGATCGGCTACCTGTTGCAGTTGTTGTTCACGTTGATCCAGCCATGCCAAGGCATTCGCTCCGGTGACCGCTTCAATTCGGCGAATACCTGATGCAATACCCGACTCAGATGTTATTTTTAGCAAACCAATATCACCCGCACTACTCACATGCGTACCACCACACAGCTCAACCGAGTGTTGACCCATCGATAACACCCTGACCTGATCACTATATTTTTCACCAAACAGGGCCATGGCACCGGACTTCACGGCATCCTCCATATTCATCACATTAGTTTTGACCACATCATTGCTGCGTATCCAGTCATTGACCTGATGTTCGATCTTGGATATCTGCTCCCGTGTCATTGCCTCAAAGTGAGAAAAATCAAAACGCAGGCGTTCGGGATCAACCAGAGAACCCTTCTGTTGCACATGCTCACCCAAGATCTTGCGCAAAGCTGCATGCAATAAATGAGTCGCCGAGTGATTCAGGCGAATGGCCTGACGACGAGCCATATCAACACGACAGCGCACTTTGTCACCCACTCTGAGTGTGCCCTGTTGCAGGATACCCGCGTGCATAAATATCTTACCATTCAGTTTAGTGGTCTCATTAACCGCAAAAATACCATCAGCCGTATCAATAATGCCATGATCACCTTCTTGACCACCCGATGTTGCATAAAATGGCGTACTATCCAGAACGATCATTGCTGTCTGACCATTGGCAACAGCATCAACAAAGGCACCGTCATAATAGATCTTTTCGATATTTGCATCACCATCCAGGTGTTCATAACCAACAAATATCGTCTCACCCTCTATCTTGAGATCAACCCCCTGAGCGATACCAAATTGACTCGCCGCACGCGCACGTTCCCGCTGTGCCTCCATTGCCCGTTCAAACCCGGCTTCATCCAGGGTAAGCCCCTTTTCACGCGCAATATCAGCCGTCAGATCCAGTGGAAAACCATAGGTATCATAAAGTTTAAATACAGTATCTCCGGGGATAACGCTACCGGATAATTCGGCAAGGTCATTTTCCAGGATCTTCATACCCTGCGACAAGGTCTCGGCAAAACGTTCTTCTTCACGTCTTAAGGCATCTTCTACCTCAGTACGCATGTTCACCAATTCAGGATAAGCCGCACCCATCTCATCACACAAGGGCCCGACTAATTTGTAAAAGAATATCCGATCCACACCCAGTCGATAACCATGACGAACAGCACGCCGAATAATGCGCCGCAATACATAACTGCGTCCTTCATTGCCGGGCAACACACCATCAACAATAAGGAAGGCACAAGAACGAATATGATCAGCAATCACACGTAGTGACTTATGATCGGTATCGTCGGTGCGCGTCACACTGGCGGCGGCCTTGATTAAATGCTGGAACAGATCAATCTCGTAGTTGCTATGTACTCCTTGCAGGATAGCAGCAAGACGTTCCAACCCCATGCCGGTATCCACCGAGGGTTTGGGCAGAGGGTTCAGCTTACCACTGGCATCCCGGTCATATTGCATAAACACCAGATTCCAGATCTCGATATAACGATCCCCATCTTCTTCCGGGGTTCCTGGCGGGCCACCGGGTACTGCCTCACCATGATCATAAAAGATTTCGGAACAAGGCCCACAGGGACCGGTATCACCCATTGACCAGAAATTATCCTTGGCACCAATGCGGGATAAACGTGCTGCATCAACACCAATCTCTTTCAACCAGATGTCAGCCGCCTCATCATCATCCTCGAATACGGTAATCCACAGACGTTCTGCTGGCAGCTTCAGTTCTTCAGTGAGAAACTCCCAGGCATAATGAATCGCTTCGCGTTTGAAGTAATCACCAAAACTGAAGTTCCCCAACATTTCAAAAAAGGTATGGTGACGTGCGGTATAACCAACATTTTCCAGATCGTTATGTTTACCACCGGCACGCACACAGCGTTGGGAACTCGTCGCACGTACATAATGACGCTTTTCATCTCCCAGAAACAGGTTTTTGAACGGAACCATACCCGCATTAGTAAACAGCAAGGTGGGGTCGTTACCCGGCACTAAGGAGCTGGAAGGTACAATTTCATGTTGCCTTGCATGGAAAAAATCCAGAAATACCTGGCGAAGTTCAGCACTTTTCATATTATATTCTTAATCTTTTTTACCGTTTCTTTTCAATGGTGCGCAGTGCACACCCTACAAACCACCAACAAACCATCAACCTAGAACCGCTCGAATCTGCTCATGGGTAAAACCCCGATACTGCAAAAAACGCTGTTGGCGGGCACGTTCTTTTATATCTGTAATCTGTCGACAGGCAAAACGTTTTTGATAAACCTGTTCAAGACACGAACCCCAGTCATCTTTATAGATACTCAGGTAATGCGTTATCAGATTATCATCAATCCCTCGTTCATGTAATTCTACACGAATACGCAACGGCCCATAGCCACGATCACGCCGCATACGCACATAAGCATCGGTAAAGCGATCCTCACTCAAGGCACCCTCTGCCATAAGAAGATCCAGAGCCTGCTTGATCGCCTCGGCATAATGACCGCGCTTAATGAGCTTCCGTTCTAGCTCACGGCGACTGTGCTCACGCCTGACCAATAAACCCAGCGCGACCCGATAGGCTTCCTTGATTACCCCACCTTGTTCCTGATCGATCTCCACCCGCACACACCCAAGCCTATAATTATAACAAGAAACCCCCATCATTTGCATCATAGGGGACGATATCAGGAAACCGCCAATTAGGCCTCCTCAAGCATGGCCACATCTTCTCCCTTGTCTTTCTTCGATGGCAATAGGCTGTCACGCAATTGTTGCTCAAGATCAGCCATAATATCCGGATTTTCTTTAAGAAAATTACGTACATTTTCTTTACCCTGACCAATACGATCATCCTTGTAACTGTACCAGGAACCTGCCTTATTAATCAGACCCGCCTGCACACCCTGATCGATCACCTCACCCTCACGCGAGATACCCAAACCATACAGGATCTCGAACTCTGCCTTCTTAAAGGGGGGAGCCATCTTGTTCTTGACCACTTTAACCCGGGTCTCGTTACCGACAATCTCATCACCCCTCTTGATCGCACCAATACGACGAATATCCATCCGTACCGAGGCATAAAACTTGAGCGCATTACCACCTGTTGTGGTCTCTGGGCTACCAAACATCACGCCAATCTTCATACGAATCTGATTAATAAAGATCACCATGGTATTAGAACGCTTGATATTACCGGTCAATTTACGCAGCGCCTGCGACATCAAACGTGCCTGTAGACCCATGTGTGAATCACCCATATCACCCTCAATCTCCGCCTTCGGGGTTAATGCAGCAACGGAATCGATCACAACAATATCAACCGCTCCGGAACGCACCAGCATATCAGTGATTTCCAGCGCCTGTTCACCCGTGTCCGGTTGTGACACCAGCAGCTCATCAATATCCACTCCCAGCTTTTCAGCATAGACTGGGTCCAAGGCGTGCTCGGCATCAACAAACGCCGCCGTGCCACCCAGCTTCTGCGCCTCGGCAATCACCTGTAAGGTCAGCGTGGTTTTACCTGAGGACTCCGGGCCATAGATCTCGATCACACGACCACGCGGCAAACCACCAATCCCCAGAGCAACATCCAGCCCCAGCGAACCGGTTGAGATCACATTGCCATCATTGATCAAACTCACATCTCCCATACGCATCACGGCACCCTTACCAAACTGCTTCTCAATCTGGCCTAATGCAGCACCCAGTGCCTTTTTCTTGTTCTCATCCATCGTATTCCCCTTCAGTATTTGTGTTCAATATAAAACAGCATGGCGTTAATATAGGTCATACATTTAATCATGTCAATACTTTTTATCACCTAGATATTAATTACCCTATAATAAATTGTATATAGCATTACATTGCTATAAGCCATATACTAATACGCTGTTATGAATACCCCAGAAACTCATATAAAAGCCCTCAAATGGAATACCCGGCAACGACTTCAATATATTGAGATCATAGCCTTTTATACCGGTACGGTAAGCCGTGGTGATGTTGCCAACACCTTTGGCATCTCGGATGCCGCTGCCACCAAAGACATCAAACTCTACAATCAACTCGCGCCTGACAATCTTATCTACAAACAGAGTGTCTTTGGTTTCGTGCCCGGCCCAGGCTTCAAGCAAACCTTAGCTGACCTTTCCCCCACACGGGTGTTACCCATGATTGCCAGCAATCTACCCACCAATGAGGGCCCCTATGGCGATAAATTACTTTATGGTGTCGCTGTCGACAGCCTGCCAATACCGGCACGCCTGCCGGACAAGGCAGTACTGGCTGAGGTTATTCGGGCAGCAAAACATCGACGCAAACTCAGTATTCGTTATCGTTCTCTGTCTGATCGCGATAGCGATGACCCACGCATCATCGAACCTCACTCCCTGATCAACACTGGCCTACGCTGGCATATCAGAGCCTATAATGAGGAAACCTTTGATTTTCGGGATTTTGTACTATCAAGAATTGATGTCGCCAAGATGCTGGAACAGGAAGCCGAATCTAGTATTGCCTATGATGATGACTGGGTAGAAACAAGCACCCTGAGACTCAGCCCCCACCCTGGGCTCAATGAAAAGAAAAGGCTCAATTTATTAATGGATTACGGCATACAACAAGGTAGCATTGATATTGAGGTAAGAAGGGCTTTACTAGGCTACACCCTGCAAAAGCTATCTGTGGATACGACGATAGATCACTCACTCAACTCGAATGCCTATCAACTTATTGTTATGAATCGGGATGAAGTCGAACCCTTTGCTGGCTGGGCATTTTTGTAAATTAAAGACTAATACGTTCGGTCACACCCTGAATCGCCGCCACCACCGCCTGCCTGCGCACTGCCTCACGATCACCTGAAAATAGATAACATTGAGAAGTCGGCGCATCCAACCCATCACCCCAGGCAATATAGACCGTGCCCACAGGCTTTTGTTCTGAACCCCCGCCCGGCCCGGCAATCCCGCTAACCGCCACCGCAATATCAGCCGAACTATGCGCCAATACGCCTGTTACCATCTCGCATACCACCTCAGCACTCACCGCACCATGTGTAGCAAGTGTCGTCGCACTCACATCCAACATATCCTGCTTGGACTGATTGCTATAGGTGACAAAACCACGATCAAAGTAATCTGAACTACCAGGGAAATCAGTAATTAATTTGGCGATCCAACCACCGGTACAAGATTCAGCCACTGCCATGTACCGGCTCCGAGCCAACAGCTCCTGGGTCAACCGTTGCAGCAAACCCTCAAGATCCGTTTCTTCATCCACACCTGAATACTCAGGATTTCATTTCACAAATCTCGACACCAACCTGATAACCGCCATCAATGTCCGGCATCACCCGCATTACCTTAACAATGGCATGCAGACCCGGCACAAAGGAGTCCTTCGGGTTCAGGCGCACCTCTAACATCGTTCCCTGTTCAAATTTCGTGCCCGAGATAAAACGCATACCCTTACCACTCAAGTCACAGGCCTTACCATTATGAGGTTCATTACTATCCAGAACTGAATAACTCAACTCACAGTCCAACACCATACGAATAAAATCCCGTTTTTCGCTATACTCACGCACGCCGAACACCCCCTAATCGATTACCAAACAGATCATAGATTAATATACATTCTAAATATACTGCATACCATCCATTTTTCCTACTATCAATTTAAAGAGGATCAAATTGGTATGTAATCCCAGTGGCAAAAAAGGGGTTATTAATGCGTAAAATCGTCGCATACGCGAGGATAACAAACTAGTTACTCTGTAAACATTCCAATAGCTCATTAACGGATTCATCCAGGATCCCATAACGTTTCAAGGCCGGCAAACCCAACAGTTGTTCACGATCCTGCGGTCTCTGTTTAACAATCTCAATCAAACCTTCATCTGATAGTGTATGCCGCCGTGGGCGATCTATTTTCTGCGCCTCTTTCTCACGCCATGCAGCCAATGATTTCAGCAGCACCTGTTCTTCTCTGGGTAAATGACGATGTCCCTTGACCTTACGCCACATCTTTTCATAGGGCACTTCAAAACGCTGTGGATGACTGATATCAGAAAATGCCCCGTTCAATTCCTTGAGTAAATTCTGTTCCTTCAGTTGTTGATGAATTATTGGAAAACACTGCGCCAGATAGATGACATCATTGGCAGCATATTCCAGTTGCCGTTGACTCAGTGGTCGTTGCAACCAGTTAGTCCGCGTCTGTGACTTATCAACATCAATGTCCAGACACTGTTTAATCAATGCGGCATAGCTCAACTGATCCCCGTAACCCAGCTTATTGGCAGCTATCTGAGTATCAAAGACCGGAGTGGGCAGGATGTTGTAGCTGCAATGGAACACTTCCATATCCTGACCTGATGAATGCAGCACCTTAAGCACATCGGGGTTCAGTAACAGATCAAGTAGTGGTTGAATATTATCAATCACTAGCGGGTCGATGCAGACCGTGCGTTCACCACAAGCGATCTGTACCAATGCCAGTTGAGGATAATAAGTCACCTCACGAAAGAATTCCGTATCCACACAGATAACCGCCTGTTGCGCAAAATGCTTACAGGCTGCCTCCAACGCATCTTCAGAATCAATTAGTTCATAATTAGTCACAATACATCCTTTCTCTTTTTTAATGGTGCGTAATACGCATATATGGTCTCCTCCCAGTTTGCAAGACATTGTGAACCTTTAACAGTGACAGGATTGCTTCCATATATCCGGCC
>JAADJB010000026.1 GCA_013151035.1 Gammaproteobacteria bacterium | reverse complement strand
CGTTTCTTTATGTTGATGGTATGTTGAACTTCCATCATGGCGCATTACGACGCCGTATTAAAGGGGGAGGAGACCATCTCATCACCCTACCTCACTGCGCTAACGAAATGAACGGGGACATCCAGCCATAGGCCTTTCTCTGTCATCAGGGGCTCCAACTCAGCCAGATGATCGACTTTTAACTGTTCCAGTTGTTGTTCAGTGAGTTGCTCCAGATAACGACGAAATCCGGTATTCCAGATCACATCCCACCATTCATCAACCTTCATCAGATGATAACCACATTGCTCCTGATGCACCTCAATCTGACTCCAACCGGCTTGCTGTAATAACTTTTCACATTGCTCTGCCGTTGCCAGCCTATCCCAGGTATAGGTTCCGTTCTCACCGGCGAGCTTAACACCCAGGGCTTCAAAGCGTGCCGATAACAAAGCCCCCATCGGTTGAAACGCCCCTTTAACAAAGCAACTCAAGACAAGACGACCCTGAGAACAAGTTACTCGCCGCCATTCTTCCAATGCTGCCTGCATATCCTCAATAAAAAACAGGCCGAATGAACAATAAACCGCATCAAAATAATTATCCCGAAATTCCAGCTTCGAGGCATCCATCTCATGCAAATCAACATTCTGCAACGCCAACCTACGCATATTATGGTAGGCGACATCCAGCATACCGGGAGAAAAATCAATACCAATTACGCGTCCATTACCCCGCCCCATATTCTGCGCTAGCGACAATGCCAGGGCACCGGTGCCGGTTGCAATATCCAACACCTTACTATCTCTTCCCGGCGGGAAACGATAGGCCATGCGATCGGCACAAAAGGGAAAGAAACGCGTTGCCGCACCATCATAAACCGAAGACAAACGATCAAATAAGGCAGCAACATCTTTCTGATAAGGTGATAACTTCATTATGATTTCGCTATAACACGTTGATACAACACCCAGGCAAGGGCACTAAACACTAGAATACCCTGGGTCAATAAACCCTCCTGACTGGGATATACGCCGAGCAGATCAATACGTGGAAAATCAACCATAGTCAGGGAGAATATTCCAGCCTCCTGCATCGCAGCAATACCCTTACCGGAAAAGATCACTGCCAGTACAAACAATAAAACAGCATTCACATTAAAGAATAGACGCAGTGGTAAGCGCGCACTAAATTTGAAGATCAACCACGCCACAAACACTAAAATAACCGCACCCACCGACATCCCGGCAAGTAAGCTACTCTGACTCTCCTCACCACTCTGTAACCACAAGGTTTGATAAAACAATACCGTCTCAAACACCTCACGATAAACAGCCAGAAAAGAAATAAAGGCAATGCCCCACAAAGTCCCCTGACCCAGGACACTATTCACCTTCTCATGAATAAATAATTGCCACTTGCGTGAATGAGCCAGACTATGCAACCAATAACCCACATAAAGCAGCATCACTGCCGCCACTAATGCGGCTATGCCTTCCGTCAGTTCACGACTGGCACCGCTAATCGACACTACATGCGAAGCAACATACCAGGTGACACCACCCGCGAGTAATGCAATCACCCAACCCGCATGGAGATAACGCAACCCATCCCTACGTTCAGTCTTGACCAGAAAGGCTGCAATCGCCGCCAGTACCAGAATAGCCTCAACACCTTCACGCAACAAAATGAGCATGGCACTGAAAAAAATCATAGCAGGTGACAAAGAAGTACTACTCATACGATTGGATGCCTGGTGCAACAGATCTTCCAACATATCTACCTGTGCGACCACTTGGGCAGTATCTACCTGCTTCTTAATCAATGAACGATAAATTGCCATTTCACGTTCAATCTTTAATGCCAGCTCACTATCAATCAGCCGTAGACCATTCTCGGCTAATTCAAATCCCTCCAGATAAGCCGATATTGCATATTGCTGCGCCTGTTCGACATCACCGGCAAGATAACGATCCCGACTCACCTTTAGCTCACGAATACTAAACAACAGGGTATCCTGCTCTGATGGCTGCGCACGATTCATGGATTCGGGATTGGCACGAAGATAGGCAAACAGGGCAACGCCTTCCTCACCATAATGTTCTCTCACCTCATCCGTCGAGGTATTCGTCACACTGGAAATATCGGGAAATAATGGATCACCCGTTTGTTGCTGCCAGAGCAGTCGACCCTGTTGACGCTGCATATCATTATCTGCAAAACCACTCACATAAAAGGCCAGCATCCAACGTTGTTCATCACTATAATTACTAAAACTCCTCATCGCCGTGCCATTAACGCCCAGACTAATACTATTATAAATAGCGTAAAGGCTACGTGCGCCCTGCCATGTTGCATCACTAAAATTGGTTGGCGTGGGAGTATAACGAGAGGCAACAATACCGTTACCTTTGCCGCTATCACCATGACAGGCCGCACAGTTTTCCATATACAGTGCCTTAACCCCCGATAATAGCGGGATAATCTGTGGCGCAATGGATACATCATAGGTCTCGATCAGACCCAGACTAATTTCCTTACACAGATCAGCCACCCGCTGTGGCGCCGCCTTGGCATCAATCAATCGAACCAGTTCTGTAATCTTCTGCTCCAGCACCCTTTTGCCCGGTCGATTGGGCAGCTGACGAATCTTTTGTAACAAATTACCGGAAAATTCCTGCTGTTCAGCATATTCATCCCAATTCAATACCATGCCATCGGCTACTGCACGACGGTAATCACCGGCAACATAGTTCAATAGATGCATAATCATCTGTTGATCCTGTGCCGCCATATCGGCATCATCACTCGCCATAACAAGAGGTGAGCATAACGACAGGTAAACAGTCAGCAGAACTTGTAAAACAAAATACCTCAGAAACTTCATAGTTAATGATCCAGAATAACGCAAATGAGAATGATTATTAATTAGGTGTATTGTATAGAACCCTTTTCCCTATAGCAAGTAACGACTAATAAAGGCTATACTCTGAAACAGCCTATATTAATCATTCTTGATCAGGAGCAAAGATGAGCGATACCAACACAACCTCTCACGCTAGTTTACAAGTAATCATTGGCCCTCATACCGGACGCCATATCGAACTCACTCAACACCGAACTCAACTAGCGCACCCCGGTACGCACAACGTCACCATCAGTTGTGAAGACGAAGGTTACTATCTGTCTTATACCGGCACCGGTTATACCCCGGTCATTAACAATCAGGATGTTGATAGCGAAGGTCAGCTACTCGCCAATAATGACCTGATTAATATCGGTGCTATCCAGTTAAAATTTATTCTACACGATACCCAGAGTTCTCAGGATCAACAGCGCCAGTTTAGTCGCATCCCCTTCTCTGCCGTCGTCAATCTAAGTAGTGGTCGATCAACAACAGAGTGCAAACTCATTGACATATCTCTGCGTGGGGCATTGATTGAGCGCCCGGATGAACTCTCAAGCTGTGAGGATGATCATTATTTGTTAACCCTGAGTCTCAGTGAATCTGAAAAGATATCAATGGTTACCCGGGTGACTCGCATTAATGATAATGTGATCGGACTGGTGTGTAAGGATATCGACCTCGATAGCATCACCAACCTGCGCCGACTCATTGAACTTAATCTCGGTGATCATGAAATGCTCGAACGCGAACTGGGTGAATTAGGCGAACTAAATTAATCACCCGGATGGACAAGTTTTTTATCCTGGGTCTGCCAAGAAGCCGGACTTACTGGTTAAGTCAGTTTCTGGGGTGCATGCATGAAGGCCTGTACTATTATCCTGATTACCGTTTATTCATGGAGTCAGAGCACATTGGTGACAGTACAACATGCTACACCGGGATAAAAGATTACATCACCAACTACAAAAAAGTCATTATTCACCGCAAAGAGGAAGAGGTTATAGCATCCCTCACTCATGTCTTTGGTGAAAATGACTATAGCTTTATTGAGAACGATGCCCTCATCCTCAAAGAAGAGCAAGGCCTGCACGTTATGTTTAACGACATTAACGAGAGACTTCCTGAGATATGGCGATTTTGCAGGAATGAGAGTTATGATATTGACAGGTCAAATGAGCTGATAAGAAAAAGACTCGAGAATAAATTTATGATTAGTGAGACCATGAGGATTATCCACGCCAATCAGGGGTCACCTCAAGACTCCGCTAAATAATCAATCACCTCAGACAAACGATTAGCGGCAAGGATCTCCATTCCCTTCAATTGCCCACCACGCGGAGCATTGGCCGCTGGAATAATGGCCTTTTTGAAACCATGCTTCAACGCCTCCTTCAGACGTTCCTGACCATTAGGTACCGGACGAATTTCACCTGCCAAACCCACCTCACCAAAAATAATCAGATCACGCGGTAGCGGACGATCACGAAAACTGGAGAGAATTGCTAGAATAACAACCAGGTCAGCCGCCGTCTCACTCACCTTAACACCGCCCACCACATTAACAAACACATCCTGATCCACCATTGGGATACCCCCATGTCGATGTAATACTGCCAGCAACATGGAAAGACGATTCTGCTCCAGCCCCAAAGTGACACGCCGCGGCTGCCCCAGATGACTTTCATCCACCAGTGCCTGCACCTCGATCAATAATGGCCGCGTGCCCTCACGCGTTACCATAATCCCGCTGCCTGCCACCGTATCCTGATGCCGCGACAGAAACAGGGCAGAGGGATTATTAACCTCCTTCAAGCCCTTGTCAGTCATGGCAAACACACCCAGTTCATTGACTGCACCAAAACGATTTTTGATCGCCCGAACCAGACGATAACGGCCACCCGGATCACCCTCAAAATACAGCACCGTATCCACCATGTGTTCCAGCACCCTGGGGCCTGCCAGCGTACCCTCCTTGGTCACATGACCAATCAGGAATAACGCCGTACCCGACTGTTTGGCATAGCGCACCAACTGAGCCGCACATTCCTTGACCTGTGCCACCGAACCCGGTACCGATTGTAGCTGCATCGAAAACAGGGTCTGGATCGAATCCAACACCATCACCTGTGGGCGCTCACGCTGCGCCACATCCAGAATACGTTCAACCCGAGTCTCCGCCAGCAGATGAATACCGTCCGCATCAAGCCCCATGCGTTGCGCACTCAGAGACACCTGCTCAGGCGATTCCTCACCACTCACATACAAGGTCTTCAAACGCCCCCCCAGACCCGCCATCGCCTGCAATAACAATGTCGACTTACCAATACCAGGGTCACCCCCCAACAGGATCACAGAGCCCGCCACCAGACCACCGCCCAGCACCCGATCCAGCTCATCCATCCCCATTGAGATACGAATATCCTTACCCGCGACAACCTTGGATAACAACACCACCCGGCCATCACTCTTGCCCGCATAACCCGCCAGACGCGTCGATACCGGAGCCCCCTCAGCCACCGTCTCCTCCAGCGTATTCCAGCCCCCACAATCCGTACATTGCCCCGCCCACTTGGGTGAACTTACCCCACAGGCACTACAGATATAGACTGATTTATTCTTTGCCGACATCAACACACCCATCCAATACTGTAACCCACTGAAATAACACAAGAGATAGGGATGGCTCCTTTCTATCAGAGACCCTTGCCCGCATGGACGCGGGCGTGGAGCCTACATGGATGTATTCACGGCGCGTCTCTGATAGAAAGGGGTCATTCATATCTCGGATTCACATCTCGATTTCATATCTCCACCCACATACTCAACCGCTACCCGCCCCGCCAACCCACAAACCAGCTCATAGGGGATCGTCATTGCACAGGCCGCTATCTCTTCAACCGGCAGACCCTTACCCCAAAGCGTCACCTCAGCCCCCACCGTCACCGACAGACCACGTAGATCCACTGCAATCATATCCATTGATACCCGACCCAGCAATTGTGTCCGTTGCTGATCCACCAATATCGGTGTACCGGTCGGCGCATGGCGTGGATAACCATCGCCATAACCAATCGCCGCAATTCCTACCGTCATATCCTGCGGACACTCCCAGTCACCGCCATAACCCACACGGTCTCCCCGTTTGAATTGATGCACGGCAATCAACTGGGTAGTCAGGTGCATAACCGGTCGCAAGCCATCATCCACCGCACAGCCATCCAGTAAAGGTGATATCCCGTACAACATTAAACCTGGACGCACCCAGTCATAATGTAAATCTGGCCATGCCATAATGGCTGCTGAATTGGCCAATGAGGCCTCACCTCCGATCTCATTAAGTACAGTTTGAAAGGTGCTACCTTGCTGTTGAGTATAACCAGAGCCCCGGTCATCGGCACAGGCGAGGTGTGAAAACAAACGAATACTGGAAATGACATCCATTGCGCTCAGTTGCTGATGAATCTCTGCTGCCTGCTGTGGAGAAAAACCCAGCCGATGCATACCCGTATCGATCTTTAACCATATAGCAATAGATCCGCTAGCGGAAAACGCTGTCAAGACAGCAAGCTGTTCTGCATTATGAATCACTGGCTCCAGCCCCAGAGCAATCACCTCAGTTAATTCATCCGCAGAAAAGAACCCCTCCAGCAGGACAATCGGCATGACTATACCCGCATCACGCAACTGCCTCGCTTCTTCCACACAAGCGACTGCCAGGGCATCAACATCAGTAAGGGCATGGGCTATCGCTAACAGGCCATGACCATAGGCATTGGCCTTAATAACAGCAATAATTTGACTATCAGGGGCGAGACGGCGAACTTGCGCCAGATTACTGCGCAGTGCAGCCAGATCCATACGAGCACGTACAGGACGGCTCAATAGGATTCACCATAATCACCAAAGGCGGCATTTTCAAAGCGAGTATATTTACCCAGGAAGGTCAGTTTACAGGTACCAATAGGGCCATTTCGTTGCTTACCAATAATGATCTCAGCCGTCCCCTTGTCAGGACTATCCTCGTTATAAACCTCATCACGATAGATAAAGACGATTAAATCGGCATCCTGCTCAATAGCACCAGACTCACGCAGATCAGACATCACCGGACGTTTGTTCGGGCGTTGCTCCAGACTACGATTGAGCTGTGACAAGGCGACCACTGGCACCTCCAGTTCCTTTGCCAGCGCCTTCAACGAACGGGAGATTTCGGAGATCTCGGTGGCACGATTCTCTTTGGAACCATGCACCTGCATCAATTGCAGGTAATCAATAATAATTAGCCCAAGATCACCGTGTGTACGCTTCAGGCGACGCGCACGAGCACGAATCTCGGTGGGAGAAAGTGCCGGAGTATCATCAATAAACAAGGGGGCTTTATTCAGCAAACTGGTGGCCGATGACAGACGCGGCCAGTCATCATCTTCCAGCTTACCGGTACGAATCTTGTGCTGATCAATGCGTCCCAGTGATGACATCATACGCATGGCCAACTGATCACCCGGCATTTCCATACTAAATATAGCCGTTGGAACATTGTTCTTGATCGCTGCATTCTCAGCAATATTCATGGCAAAGGTGGTCTTTCCCATGGAGGGACGACCGGCAACAATCACCAGATCAGCCGATTGCAGACCGGCGGTTTTGTCATCAAAATCAGTAAAACCGGTAGACACACCGGTGATGGGATCATCGAGATGAAATAATTCCTCGATACGATCCACGGCCTTCTTTAGCAGATCATTAATACCAACGAAACCGGCCTGTCCACGACTACCCTGCTCCTTGATCTTGAATACATCTTTTTCGGCGCGATCCAGTAATTCCGATACGGAACAGCCCTCGGGGAAGAAGCCACTCTCGGTAATCTCGCCACCGACCCGGATCAACTGTCTTAATACCGACTGTTCACGCACCAGATCCGCATAATGCTTAATATTAGCCGCACTGGGTGTGCTCTTGGCTAACAAGGCAAGGGCAGCTAAACCACCGATCTCATCAAGTTGTTGATGTTTTTCCAGTTCGCCGGAGAGGGTGACAACATCACAGGCCATAGACTGCGATGCCAGTACGGCAATGGCGTTAAAAATTAAACGATGATCTTTACGATAAAAATCATCTTCGCTGATACGATCAGCAATCCGGTCCCAGGCCTCATTATCCAGCAACAGACCACCCAGGACGGCCTGTTCGGCTGCGATGTTATGCGGGGGCACCTTCAAAGTGTCCGCATGAGTAACACCCAGATCCATCGATTGAAAACTCTCCGACACCAGATAACCCCATATAAGCCCGACAAATTCTGTTGGGTTACTACGCTACGCTAACCCAACCTACACAGAAAAACCAACCCATACGGAAAACAACCCGACAAATCCAGCTTATTCTTCTGCTTCAATGACCAGCTTGATGGTTACATCAACATCAGTATGCAGATGTACGACCACATCATACTCACCCAAGGCACGGAAGGCACCATCCGATAGGCGCACCTCAGTACGAGCAAGTTCTACACCCACAGTGGTTATGGCAGCAGCAATATCGGAGGTTCCAATGGAACCAAACAACTTACCTTCATCACCCGCCTTGGCAGTAATGGTGATACCCGCCAATTCAGTAATCGTAGCAGCACGCTTCTCAGCCGCTTGCAGCAGTTCAGCAGCAGCCTTCTCCAGCTCTGCACGACGCGCCTCAAAATGAGCAATATTTGCAGTCGTGGCAGGCATAGCCTTACCCTGGGGCAATAAATAATTGCGTCCAAAACCAGCCTTCACATTAACCTGATCACCCAGGCCACCCAAATTTTCAATCTTTTCCAGAAGTATTACTTCCATTGTTCACATCCTCAACATCATATTTTCTAAAATTAGTATTACACATCAAGCACTGGCTGATGGAACCCGTTCACGGTAATCTATCCATGCGTCCGTTAGTGCCAACAACATAACCAGCATCGTAAACTGCATTGGCAGAATAAACGACAACACATAGACACCCACTAACCAGCCTCGTCGCAATTTCATTTTTGCAATCAGCGCATGAATAATCGACAGACCCAACAACAAATAAGGCACTACCATAATAATCAATGCCTGATCGACCAGATGAGTCCACGATTCATCAAGCCAGGCGGCAGCTGCAAACAAGGCAAATACCAACCAGGAACTCCACTGATTCAACCTCAGCTGATAAAACTCCTGCTGGAAGCCACCCGGATTATACAATCTCGACTGCCACCATCGACCTAATAACACGCACAATAACAGACCACCTTGCCACGCCGTCAACATCAGCCCCATCATATACAGACTAATCTGTTTTAGCAGAGCAGGATCACCAAATTGTCCCTGTTCCCACAAAGGCAACAGACGTTGCTCCCACCAGGCCGCCGGGTTATCCATCAGGGCATAACTCACCAGCAACCCGGCCAATGCAATCAGGCTTGTCACCAGTACCGTTAGCCCCAACGAGACCGAGGCACGCAATACCCTGGCCAGGATATAGACCGGTATCCATAAGGATAACCCGGTCATTAATATTGCAACAACCTGACCAAACAACAGATAACCCACCAGTGCCAACAACGCACTTGCACCCAGGATTACTGTTAGCGCCTCGGCACCATGACGCAGGGTCACCAGTACCACGATGGCACCACCGATATAACTAAATGGTGAACTGAGAGGCAAAAACAACAATGCGATTACCGCACTCAATGCCACCATCAAGGTCGCCCGCCAGCGACCACTCATAATTAATACGAGTAAATTCTGCATCCAGCACCCACCACCTCAGGTGATGGATAACCCCGGATGTCCGTTTGGACACACGAGGTTATACGTTATCAATGGGCATCGCAATAAGGCAACAGAGACAGAAAACGTGCGCGCTTGATGGCGGTGGTTAACTGACGCTGATAACGCGCACTGGTTCCGGTAATACGGCTGGGCACAATCTTGCCAGTCTCGGAAACATAGTTCTTTAGAGTTGCGATATCCTTGTAATCAATCTCTTTTACACCATCAGCGGTGAAACGGCAAAAACGTCTACGACGAAAAAAACGGGACATAATCTTATTCCTATATTCTTATAAAATGTATACTGCGTTACTCAGCATCAGCCTGAACGGCATCGTCAGCCTGAACGGCATCGTCAGCCTGAACGGCATCATCAGCTGTGGCGACAACCTCATCACTCTGTTCTTTAGTATCTGAAGCAGCATCGGTAGAACGATCACTATGCTCTTTCTCTTCCTTACGGGAAAGAATCGAGGCATCAGTAACCGCTTCTTTGCGACTAATAATAAGATTACGCAATACAGCATCATTGAAACGGAAATTACTCTCCAGTTCCCGCAATGTATCCACACCACATTCAATGTTCATCAGCACATAGTGTGCCTTGTGAATCTTCTGGATAGGGTAAGCCAACTGACGACGGCCCCAATCCTCCAGACGATGGATTGCACCACCACCTGCCTCAATATTAGAACGATAGCGTTCCAGCATACCCGGAACCTGATCACTCTGATCTGGATGAACCAGAAATATAATTTCATAATGTCTCATAGAATCTCCCTATGGATTTGTTTTTAAAGCTTCCCGTGACAAGCGATGAAGCAAGGAGTTAAAGGTAAGACCCATTAAGATCAATACCCAGTAAAAGGTCGGCTATTTTATGCTATTTAGTACCCATTAGGCAAATTCTTTTAATCATTCAAGGCAAACGCTGACGGTTCGCTTCAAATAACAACACCCCGGCAGCCACCGAGACATTGAGACTCTCCACTGCTGTAGTCATTGGTATATGCATCAAAACATCGCAATGTTCACGGGTAAGTCGTCGTAACCCCTTACCCTCTCCGCCCATAACAATAGCTATCGAACCTTTCAAATCAACCTGATAGACCGATTTATCCGCTTCTCCAGCAGCACCGTAGAGCCAGATACCACGCTCTTGCAACTGACGCAGAGTTCGCGCCAGATTACTCACCAGATACAATGGCACCACCTCAGCGGCACCACTCGCTACCTTGCGCACCACCGAGGTCAAGCCAACCGCTCTGTCTTTAGGAATAATCACCGCATGCACCCCGGCAGCTGCTGCACTACGCAGACAGGCACCCAGATTATGCGGGTCTTGCACACCATCCAGTATTAATAGAAAAGGAGGTTCATCAAGGGTCTCCAACAATCCCTCTAGTCCCTGCTCAGTCGCGGGTTCTGGTAATAACACCTCAGCCACGACACCTTGATGCCGACGACCATCGACCAGATCATCCAATGCCCGGCGCGACTGAACCTGCACCTGAACATCCTGCTCTCGCAACTGCTCAAGTAATTGATTCAGACGTTTATCACGACGACCATCCTGTAACCAGATCCGGCACACAGCATGGGCATTATTCTCCAACAGACTCTGCACGGCATGCAGACCGTAGATCAATTCCTTATTTGCCATGGTAATTTACTCTGCTGCGGCCTTCGGCTTCCGGTGCCTTCTTCTACGTTTCTTTTTAACCGTTGTCGCCTGATTACCTGATGATTCCGATTCATTGGTATCAGTCTTAGCGACATTACCATTAGCCGGATTATCCTCTGCCTGCCTTGATTTGGGTTTTCTTCTACGTGGCTTACGCTTCTTACCCTTCTTCTCAGACGAAGCTTCATCCACCTGTTCCGGTTTGCCACCCGAGCGTCTACGTCCTTTATCCTTTTTATTACCAGGGCGTTTACCTTTACGCGCACCACCGGCTGCACCCGGCTCCTGATCACTCGGCTCAAAGTCAATTTTACGATCATCCAGATTCACTCGTACTACACGCACTTCAACGCGATCACCAAGGCGATAAACCTTACCACTGCGTTCACCACTCAGACGATGGCCGACTGGATCAAAGTGATAGAAGTCATTACGCAGGGCGGTAATATGCACCAGACCCTCAACATAGATATTTTGTAGTTCGACAAAGATTCCAAACGAGGTCACGCTGGTGATAATACCTTCGTAAACCTCACCCACCTTGTCGCTCATATACTCACACTTGAGCCAGTCATCCACATCACGCGTCGCCTCATCGGCACGACGTTCAGTCATTGATATATGTTCACCGGTAGACAACATCATCGCCGTACCCGGCTTGAAGTCCTCCTTCTTACCACCACGCAGGACATGACGGATACCACGATGCACCAATAGATCAGCATAACGACGAATGGGCGAGGTAAAGTGTAGATACTGATCCTGCGACAGACCAAAATGCCCGACATTATCCGGGTGATATTTGGCCCGATTCATCGAACGCAGCAGAACCGTTTGAATCAAGTGGTAATCCGGCCGATCCTTAATACTCGACAGGATCGTTGCATAATCCTTGCCTCCCGGTTTATCACCGCCACCTAGACCCAGGCCCAACTCACTCAGAAATTCACGCAGATCAATCAACTTCTCCAGTTTGGGTTGTTCATGGACACGATAAAGCGTCGGAATTTTGTGACGTTCAAGGAAACGTGCTGCGGCTACATTTGCCAGGATCATGCACTCTTCAATCAGCTTATGGGCATCATTACGGTGTACCGGAACAATACTGTCGATCTTGCGATCATCACAAAACACAATGCGCGTCTCGGTGGTATCAAAATCAATCGCACCGCGTTCACCCCGACTCTCATGCAGGGCCTTATACAGGCGATAAAGCTCCTCCAGATGTGGTAACAGGTCAGCATGTTGCTCACGCAAGGCGGTATCACCATCAACCAACATCGCTGCTACCGCATCATAGGTCAGACGTGCATGTGAACGCATCACACCTTCTTTAAAGCTGGATCGAGTCATCTTGCCAGCCTTGTTGACATACATCTCACAGACCATGCACAGACGATCAACATCGGGGTTCAGCGAACACAGACCATTCGACAACGCCTCTGGAAACATCGGTATCACACGTTCAGGAAAATAAACCGAATTACCCCGGGTATACGCCTCTTTATCCAGCGCGGTATCCGTTGCGACATAATGAGATACATCGGCAATAGCCACCAGCAAACGCCAGCCCTTGGGGGTTTTTTCACAAAAAACCGCATCATCAAAGTCACGTGAATCGGCGCCATCAATGGTAACCAGCGGGGTATCACGCAGGTCCAGACGACCCTGTTTAGCATCCTCCGGCACCTCAGCACTAAAGCACGCCATTTCATCATCAACTGCCGCCGACCAGCTACCCGGCAACTCATGCCGCAGGATAGCAATATCAATCTCCATCCCCGGTGCCATGTGCTCACCCAGGATACGATCCACCTTTGCTACCGGACGATTACGTTTACCCGGTTGCTCGATAATCTCGACACTAACGATATGACCATGTTCGGCATCGCCCTGAAAATCCTTCGGCACCACAATATCATGGATAATGCGCTTGTTATCCGGGATAACAAAACCGACACCACCCTCCACATTGAACCGCCCCACCACATGATGGGTATTACGCTCAATTACCTCAACAATCGCACCCTCACGCCGACCACGCCGATCCACTCCAACCACATGCGCCACCACCCGATCTTCCGGGAATACCCCACGCATCTGCCGTGGTGACAGGAATAAATCATCGCCACCCTCATCCGGCACCAGAAAGCCAAAGCCATCGGCATGACCGAGTACACGACCACTGATCAGATCCATCTTATCCAGCAAGGCATATTCATTGCGCCGATTACGAATCACCTGAGCATCCCGCTCCATCGCATTCAGACGGCGGCGCAGCCCTTCCAGGGTGTCCTCGCTAGTAAGTTGCAGCATCTCGGCAATCTTCTCACGCCGCAGCGGAACACCCGCCTCATCCAACAACTCCATAATAAACTCACGGCTGGCTATCGGTTGCTCATACTGGGATGCCTCACGCTCGGCATGGGGGTCTTGTTTACGTCCTTTTTCAGCACGTACTTTCGAATTTTTTTTCTTCATTCACCAAATCACTAATATTGAACCCATTCAAACGATGATGGATTGACAAGTGCTCAAACTGCTAGTACAGTTCGCAACCTGATATTCTACATGAAATTCATATCCTTTGCCGAGGTGGTGAAATTGGTAGACACGCTAGCTTCAGGTGCTAGTGAGCTTTGGCTCGTGGAGGTTCAAGTCCTCTCCTCGGCACCATTTTAAAAAGCCATCAAAAACCACGAAACGCACCGTATTCAATGCACACGAATCCTTGCTTGCAAAGACTGTCGAACAAACGGCATTGACGCACTCTCTTTCGACTCGACAAGTTGCCGAATCTGACTAGCTACATCATCAACCTTATTCAAGCTGAGTGCCGCATCCAGCGCCCGGTCATAGGCCTCGACACCATAGCGCCGATAATGCCACAATGGTGTGAATATAGCGCTTATTCCCGCCAACCCCAGTCCACTCCGACATCTTTCCAACCCAACGACAACAAACCCGCTACCAGTACAAACCCTGCTGACCACCACAGACACCCCACCAGTCCCTGGCTCTGGTAGATCCAACCCGATAGCACGGTACCTGTTAGCCGTCCACCGGCGTTCGCCATATAGTAAAAGCCGACATTCATTGACACCTTGTCGCGCTCGGACCAGGCGATAATCAGATAGGAATGGACAGCAGAATTAATAGCGAACACCATCCCGAAGACAAACAATCCTACAATAATCACCCGATTCGGTTCCATACCCTGTTGCAGAGCCCATGCGATGGCAACGGGGATCAACATCAAACTAAACAGCCCAATCCTTACTGTACCTGCATCAGGATGACGACCACGCAATATCATCGGCGCACAGGACTGAACAATGCCGTAGACGATCACCCACAATGCCAGAAATGCACCCACCTCGCTAAAATGCCAGCCCAATACTGAAGAGAGAAACACGGGCAAGCCCACTACGAACCAAATATCCCGCGCACCGAACAGAAAAAAACGTGCTGCCGAGAGTCTGTTAATAGCAGCTGTATTGGAAAATAGCCGGGTAAATCTTACTCGGGTTTTAGTTTTACCCAGACCTTGGGGTAACAATAGGACAGTGATAGTCAACACCAGCAACAAACCACCTGCCAGTATCAACAAGGCATTGCGGAATCCGACAAACTCAAGCAGGGTTGCACCGAGAAAAAATCCCACACCCTTTAGTGTGTTTTTAGAACCCGTCAAACGCGCCACCCACTTGAACAGGCGTGAATCATCCTCCCCTTCACACGAGTGGGGCAGCAACATTTTTACACCTGCCTTGGCAGACATCTTGTTCAGGTCTTTGGCGATGCCGGAGAGTGCCTGCGCCAACATGACATAGGTCACACTGAGCCATGCCTCTGGCACAGCCAACATCACCAACGCGGCCACCTGTAAGCCCATGCCAATGTGCATGGTGAGATTAAGCCCGATACGCGCTCCCAACCAACCGCCCAGCAGATTAGTAACGATGCCGAAGAACTCGTAAAAGATAAACAACATCGCCACCTCAAGCGGCGAATAACCCAACTGATAAAAATAGAGCACCACCAGCATGCGAATCGCCCCGTCAGTAAGGGTAAAGGCCCAGTAGCCACCGGTAATCGTCAGGTAATTGCGCAACCCCTGTTCCATTTACAGGCTCCGGGCAACCTTGGCTGCCAACTCCATCATACGATTCACATAACCCCATTCATTGTCATACCAGGCGTAGATCTTTACCTGAGTCTCATTAATGACCATGGTAGAGAGCGCATCGATGATGGATGAACGTGGGTCATTGAGGTAATCAACCGAGACCAGTGGACGCTCCTCGTAGCCAAGGATACCTTTTAGCTCACCCTCCGCTGCCACGCTAAAATAAGCATTGATCTCTTCTGCCGTTACCGGACGCAATGCCTCAAAGACAAAATCGGTGAGTGAGGCATTAAGCAGTGGTACCCGCACTGCATGACCATTAAGTTTGCCTTTCAATTCAGGAAATATCGTGCTAATCGCCTTGGCCGATCCGGTGGAGGTAGGAATCAGTGAATTGCCACAAGCACGCGCGCGACGCAGATCATTGTGACCCTTATCAACAATGGTCTGCGTGTTGGTAATATCATGAATAGTGGTCATGCAGCCATGCTTGATACCGACCTTCTCCTGCATCACCTTTACCACTGGGGCTAGACAGTTAGTGGTGCAGGAAGCGGCACTCAGTAGATGATGATGTTCAGGATCGTACTGATCGTCATTAATGCCGTAAACAATATTGAGCGCACCCTCGGTGGGCGCGGCAACGATCACCTTTTTCACACCCTGATCAAAATAGGCCTTTAAGATCTCTGGCCTTTTATGATGTTTACCCGTCGCCTCGATCACGATATCACAGCCCGACCAATCGCTATCGCCAATGGCTGTATTTGAAGAATAAGCCAGAGTCTTATCATCAATCAGTACATCACCATTCTCTGCTGCGGTATCGTAAGGCCAGGTGCCGTGTACTGAATCAAATTTGAGTAGATGCGCCGAACCGGTTGCATCCGTGGCAATCTCATTGATCTGCACAATTTCAAAATCGGTTTTATCCCAGGCGGCACGCAAGCCAAGCCGACCCATGCGCCCAAAACCGTTAATACCTACCTTCATTGTCATTTTCACTAATCTCCTACCTAATAATAAACCCGTATAACCGTATAAACAAATATATAAAAGCTAACCACCACCCCGTTAACTCAAGAGACAGGAATTGCTCTCCTCTAACAGAGACCGTTGCCCGCATGGACGCGGGCATCGAGCCTACAGGGATGTATTCACGGCGTGTCTCTGTTAGAGGAGAGCAATTCCTGTCTCGACCTTACCGGGACAGCGGTGATAAAAGCTAAAAAAATCACCCGCATAGATTCTGCCGCGCTGTCGCCTTCAACCTGGCTACATCAGCCTGCATCTCTACGTTATCCTCACCACACTGACGAATATGCTCAAACAAAGGCTGGCAACAATCACCCACGATACGATAATAAATCCACACACCCTCACGCCGGGTCGCAACCAAACCGTTATTGCGTAGATAGGCCAGATGACGCGACACCACACTCTGGGACAGCTCCAGCGTATCCACCAGATCACAAACACACAGCTCGCCTTGTTTCAGCAACAGATAGATAATCCGTAAACGAACCGGTTCGGAAAGGGTTTTAAATAATATAGCGAGGGATTCCGTATTCATGGGCTTATTATATTTGCCTAGCCAAATATGTCAACTCTCTCACCACACTTCAGCGCAAAAAATTAATCACTGCCATCAACATCCACCGCCGGATCATACATGACGGCACCACTACCTTGAGCCCGCTTACTGATATACATAGCAGTATCAGCACAATGCAGCACGGTCTCAAAGTTATCACCATGTTCCGGATACAGGGCAATACCAATACTGGCCCCTATCTGTAATTTATTATCATTAACCATAAAATGCTGCTGTAAACGATCCGAGACCAGTTGCGCTGTTTGTTTGGCACTTTCACTGCCCGTTGCAGGCAGGATAATGGCGAATTCATCCCCACCCAGACGGGCGACGGTATCGGATTGTCGAATACAATCCAGCATGCGTGTTGCTGTCTGTTTAAGTATCTCATCACCTGTCAGATGACCAAGGGTATCATTGATCTCCTTGAAACGATCCAGATCAACCAGCAACAATGCGATATTCTGTTTTTGATCCATGTTATCTGAGAACACTTCATTAACCCGATCACGCAATAACAAACGATTGGGTAGCCCGGTCAAGCTGTCATGTGTCGCCAGGTGCTCCATTCTTTTGTTTTGCTCCACTAGTTTATGGCGCATAAATTCCAGTGTCTCCGCCAATTGCTGTATATCGAAGACATTGGTTTTCACATTCAATGCCTGCTCATAATGCCCCTGGGATATATATCTGGATGCCTTATGTAATTGCTGGATGGGTCGCGTCACCTTTTTACTCACCAGCAGGGTCAGTATCAATGCAACAAGAATATAGGCAATAGCCAGATATAAACCACTCTGGTAGGCCTGTGCAATCAATTCGTGGGTCGGGGTCTCGTCATAGCCCAGATGAAGTTCCCCCATGCTATCCCCTGCATTATCATAGCGCGGGATGGTGATGTTATAGACCGTATCATCATGCGCCCCGAAGAAGAAATCCTCATCCATTGAGGAAGAGGCCCGCCTGTCACCCCAGACATTAATTATATTACCCTGCTCATCAACAATCTCGGCATACAGCAAACGACCACCGATCACGGCATCCTGCAAAATACTCTCCTGAAAATGCAGAGTCTCCTGATCTTGTGATTGACTCAGTGATGCCAGAATAAAGGCATCATTACGCACCTGATTGATAAAATGATTCTGATAATTAACCTGCACCAGGTAGAGCACACCACCAAATAATATCGGCGCCATGAGCAGGTGAAGCAGAAATTCTGACAAGGCAAAGTGGGCAGTCAATGTCGATAAATATTGCCGCATCAGTGCACCCTTCCCTTAAAGGTCTGTATTATCCTGAGCGCATTATCCTCATTAACATCCTTAAACCAGATGACACTGATTGATGCCGGTTCATGTTTAAGTGCCTGAATCAAGCTATTGTGATCGGTATAGATCGGAGGTCTTGAACGGCCCGTACGAAAGGCCAGCGACAATAATTGACGATCATAATGCCGTTCCGACATATACATCACCTTTTGCAAAAAAGTTTCCTTCAATAAGTCATCACTATAATTACGCAAAGGAATTAAAGTCGTTCCATCAACAATGATGGGGAAGCCTAAAAATAGCTTACGCAACTCATTGGGCGGAAATCGTTTTATAGCCAAATCACTGTTCGTTACCAACACCAAGGTATGCGCGGGTATATCAGAGGCGAGCACAACAGGCTGTGGCAATAAGATAGCCAACAGACAAACCATACTCATTAACCATTGCCTCATGGAAACACCGCCGTCCAGCTCAGGATTGCATTGCTTACACTACCCCCAATTTCATGCTCTCTGGAGACCTCCAGTTTTATCGCCTGTCTGGAGGTAATATCCCAGCGCACCCCGGCAGCATGACGCTTACCAGCAAAACCTGTCATCAATTTAAGATAAGGGTCACTCTCTTTTTCAGAGGTATTTTCTAAACGAGAAAATAATATCCATTCATCACTGGCACGATAATCCACTTGTATATAAGCACTACTGAAATCACCACGCGTAGTATTGGCAATCGCACTGACCTTATCATTGAATAAAAACAATGCACCATTAAGAGTAAACCGGGCAACATCCCAACGTGCAAAGACACCCATTGCCGAGATCACGGCCTTATCAAAGGCAACATCATCAATCGGAACAACAGTATGGGTAGCAAAGGCACCGAGTTGATTATCACTCAACATATCCGGCCGATAACCCACCCGTGCGGTAACGCTGTATTTGTGATTACCCTTATTGGGGTTAAAGACATTGACCGGGTGCAGGGTCAGCCCGCTGGCACCATGTCGATTAGTAGAAGGGCGTAACTGAGGTCCGGTACCGATAGCAAAAGTATAGTTTAAGTCACCATCACCAAGCTGTTGACGCATCTCAACCAGCAACCCGACAATATGACTAGGAAGCAAACCACCATCATGATCCAGCATTTCAATCTCTGGACGACTAATCGATGGCTGTAAATAATTGGCATGATAATACTGGGTATTCCAGTAACTGACCGGGTTATGGGCACGACCAAGCCAGAGGGTACTGTCAGGGGATAACTGATAACCGATCTTCAAACGTTCAAAATCGGCCTTGATCTCACCCGACCCTGATTTTGATACAAACAGCTCACCCAGAAACTTTATTTTTCTGTATTGAACCGAGGCAAAGAGATCAACATTGGCTACTGTGCTGGCATGGTCAAAACTGTTCCCTTCCATTTGTTCGAGACGGATTTCAGGGAATATAAACAGTTCTCCCGCAGCACGTACAGGGTATGAAAACAGACTTATCACACTAATGAATGATAGATAACCAAGGGTGGATAATGAACCCTTCATCCATTGATAAATCCAAGCATATATAGAATGTAAACGCATTCTCTAAAGAGTAATGGCGCATCTGATAAAAGTCTATAGTTTATTGAGGCAACTCTATGCTACTACTGGTTCTAATGACAGCTTGCTTGAGAAACATCCCTGTTCTCGATAAAATCATTTAACCGCCAAAGGTTGTACGAATATATTTCAATACATCCTCAAGATCATGACGGGTCAAGCTACTATTACCACCTTTAGGTGGCATTGCCATAAATGATCCAGGACTCTGGAAACCATGCTCCATATGATCCAGCAAAATGGTATCCTCTTGTGATAAACGACCATGCTTATCGGTAAAATCAGGTGTACCCGGCAAGGCACCCTTACCATCCGCACCATGACATGCTACACAGGTCTGGCTATAGATATCTGCACCATCTGCGCTAACATTAGCGGTCAGAGCAAGCCCTGATACCAATACAGATGAAATCAGCAGTCCTTTTACAGGATTAAATGTCTTATTCATAATATTCTCTTTCTGGTTAGTTTTATGGGTTGATACCCCTTGTATATCAAGGGGTATCAACTGGGTTAAGATTAATTACTTTGTTGCAGGAAGGTCAAGATATCGCGTGTCTCCTGACCGGTGAGTCCACCACGTACACGCATGTGAAACATAGTAGTCAACCACTGATCATCCCGTAACTCCTTGGGATCACGCAGATTATGACAACGGGTACAATTATCAGCCCATGCCTTGGCACCAGCGATAAAATCACCCTTTTCAGGAAAATCAACCGCATGCAACAAGGTTGAGGACATAGCCAGACTCGATACAGCCAAACCAATTAACGCACTTTTTTTAATATTCAATTTCATGATTGATTACTCCTTAGAATCCATAAGCCAGTTGAACTAACAGGCGATTATCAGTATTGAAACCAGCATTCGGGTTCTTATTTAATTCATAGTTAACCTTGGCAACAAAGTTACTGGCAAACAGGTAATTAACACCCACCGCTACCTGTTTGCGATCAGCTGCAGGATGCGGGCTATTAAAGTCACCATAACGCGCAACCACCTCATACTTGGTAGCAGGGATCTTATAGGCGGCTTGGGTATACCAGGTTGTCCATTTGGCTGATGCCAGGGTATTAGCACCCATGGTAGCGGCACCTAACTTAGATTGAACATATTCAAATCGCACATCCACAGCCTTGTTGCGCCATGAGACATCAACACCCGCCACATCATAATTAGTGGATGTGACACTACTTAACAGAGTGGATGTATTACCTGTATAAGCACCAATGTTTTCAAAGCTGGTAACATCAGCCTTACCCGTCAATAGTGACACACCAATTTCCAGGGCAGGTATTGGCAAGAGACCAAAACGACCACCAAAGACCTTATTGCCATCGGCATCTACACCAAAACCTTCAGCATCAATACCGTCATATTCAACATCATCAACCAGCGCATTATTAATTGCATTCGGTGTCAACTCAGCCTTGATCTCCGGACCATTACCGGTATAGACCGAATAATTGGCCTTCATCTCACCGATATGAAACCCACCGCGTAATTGAAGTCCGGTATCGGATACTGGTGCGGCACCATCATGACCAAAGCCAGGGGCTGCCGATGCCATCTTGTTAATCCATGAGGGATGGATATTCTGACGGAAGGTACCAATCGGGCTTAGGAACTTACCCGCTACCAGGGTGACATAATCATTCAGAAATACATCCAGGGTCAGGTATTCCAGTGCGGTCGCAGTACTACCATCGGCCATGGTCTTAAATTCCAGCTCCGATTCCAGCATCACAATATCACGGTACTGATAATGAAAGATCGGTGCTAGTCTGCCTGAATTGAAGCTACCATCATCATTCGCAGCCCCGCTGTTGGAATAACCGACATCAGCATAACCTGCCATATGAACGAGTGTATTCGGTACCTTCCACTCATCTCTACCTGCAATCTGCTTTTTAAGCTGATCCATTTCTTGTCTCAGAACCTCAAGATCAGTAGCCGCAAAACTGTTAATGGGCAAAAGCGCAGACACTGTTAATGCTAGTAGCGTCTTACGATATAGTTTTTTTGTCTTAAACATGTCATATCTCCATTGTTACTTGTATTGTTTATTTATTAAAATCCAGAATAAGCAGGTGAGCAATCTTATATCTATCACGGCTATTAATAAGCCTACTTTTTCAATGGTAATTTTTCGATTAAAGAACCAAATTGAAGCACTCACCTGTTCAAATTTATATTATTGGTGGTCTCAATAGACGAGTAGAGATATATTCTATATGTCTATCCGGGTAGTAAGGCACAAAACGGCTAATAAACAGATCATCCAATACGACAGGCTTATTTTGCACGATGCTCGGGATATCAATAACACAGCAACACTGACTCGCATCATCGCCTTGACACAGGCCCTTTATCGCCATTTCATCCCTGTCATAGGAATGATCCAGAGCAAGCGCTGGGTGTTGCAAATCATGCGCCTTGTAGTGATCATCCACTGAAGCGCCCGCTACAGGTATTGATACCAGTATCATCGCCAGCGTGTAATGGATAATAAGTTTGCCGATTGCTAACATGGCGGTATTATGTCGTCCTCTTCTATAAATTGAAAGTTCTGGCGCACTTTATATATTAGAAAATACTTATGGATATTGATATGGATCAATTGTTGTTAACAAGAGGGCAATAATAGTATTATCAAATGACCTGAAACAGGTAATCACAAGCCATTATCATTAAGGTAGGCAAGGATGATCAATAGTAAAACAAATTTCGTTTCATTTTATTCAGTGTTAAATATCCTGCTATTAACCTTTAGTATTCTTCCAATTAGCCCTGCTTTTTCTCAACCCACTATCGTTCTCAATACCGCCTTTGCCTCACCCATCAGTAATTCTTCACAAACAGGTTTTGCCGACAAGGTATTAACCGAAGCATTCCATCGTATCGGATATCAACTGGAGACCGTTCAATTACCAGCAGAAAGAGCGCTCATCAACGCCAACCGAGGGATTGATGATGGAGATTTGTTACGCGTTGCCGGTCTACAGAGTAAATATCCAAACCTGATACAGGTACCCGAAAAAATAATAGATATGGATATGGTGTTATTTACCAAAAACCAGCCCTCTTTTTATGTCGATAGCTGGCAGAGTATAAAATCCCATTCCATTGCCATTATCTCCGGCTGGAAGATTATGGAAACCAATTTTGGTCAGCTGGGTGATCAGATAGAGATTATTAAAACCGATAATATTGAGCAATCATTGAATTTACTGATGAAGGATCGGGTCGATTTTATCGCCTATTCACGCTGGTCGGGCTTGGCTTATCTAAAAGAACAGGGTATCAACGGCATAACCTTACTATCACCGCCCCTGGTTAGCCCTGCCCTTTATACTTACCTACACATAAAACACAAAAAAATCGTACCTGAACTCGCCGCAGCAATCAGACAAATGAAGTATGATGGCAGCATACACGCGATCTATGAACGTATTCTAAAACCGTTGGAACAAACTGCGGCTAAAAAAACAGAGAACTAAGTCATGTTAAACCTTCGTTCTGCCCGATCACCGATTGCTTACCGTCTGATTATCTATATCATCCTGTTTAGTTCCGCCATTACACTGTTAACCACCGCAGCCCAACTCTATCGTGACTATAGTTCTGACCTTGAACACATCCATGGTGAACTACAACAGATTGAAGGTGTTCACCTGGAAAGTCTCGCCTCCGCCCTATGGACATCCAATCGACAACTACTTCAAACCAGTATTGAGGGCATATTACAGATACGGGACATGCAATATGTCGAGATACGCGATACTGAACAGGTTTGGGCGCGCGCAGGAATAGAAACCGACAACAGCAGTAGAAATAATTCCATTGAACGCATCTACCCCATAAACTATCGCCATAGAGGCAAAGATATCAATATCGGTAGACTAAGCATTGTGGTCACCCTTGATGGCGTTTATCAACGTCTGATTAGCAGGGTATGGGTCATATTAATATCCAATGGACTCAAGACCTTTTTGGTCGCTATCTTTATTTATTTTCTCTTTCACCATCTAGTTACCAGGCATTTATCAAGAATTTCAGCATTCGCAGAAGAACATAATCCATTATCAGACCATCCGCCTTTAACCCTGGATAGAGACACCCAGAATTATGATGAATTCGATACCGTGGTCAAATCAATTAATGATATGCAACGCAGACTACAGCAACAGGTAACAGAAATTGGTCAACAAAAACAATATCTACTACAAACACTCAATAGCATTGGTGATGCCGTCATTGCCACCGATGCCGAGGGTAATATCACACGACTGAACCCAGTTGCAGAACAACTAACGGGCTGGTCATTAAAAGAAGCCAGGGGCCTATCGGTAAAAGATATTTTTCCTATCATCAATGCCAGTACCCGCAGAACCATTGAGAATCCCGTCGAAAAGGTTATTAGTAGCGGTGAGACCGTCTATCTTAGTAATCATACGACCTTGATTTCAAGAAATGGTAGAGAATATCAGATCGCAGATTCTGCCGCGCCCATTCGTGATGAGGAAAACAACATCCTCGGTATGGTGCTGGTTTTCAATGATGTAACAGAAGCGTATCGATTACGTCAGGCAGCAGCCACCAGCAAAAAACAGTACGAGACCCTGACAACAGTAGCGCCCGTAGGCATTTTTTATGCCAATAGACAGGGGGATTGTTTATTCATCAATAAAAAATGGAGTGAAATAACCGGTATCGCCATAGGAAAAGCACAAGGTGATAACTGGAAGAACGGTCTGCATCCACAAGACCGAGAACGAGTCCTTGCCGAATGGAGGCAATTAATTGAACAAAACAAACCATTCAAATGTGAATACCGTTTTCAGCATGCGAATAATATCCGTTGGGTACTCGGTGAGGCTCTAGCAGAAGAAGGAGAGAATAATGAGGTCGTTGGTTTTGTTGGCAGCATCACCGATATAACGGATCGCAAGAAGGCTGAAGAGGCTGTATTAGTGAGTGAGCAGGCAATGGCCGAGGCTCAACGTATGGCACATATTGGCAGTTGGAAACTAGATCCAGTAACCAACAAGTTACTCTGGTCTGATGAAGTTTATAGCATATTTGAAATTGATCCGAAGCAGTTTGAAGCATCATACGAGGTATTTATTAATGCAGTACACCCCGATGACCGGGAGAAAGTGCACTTTGCATACACAGAATCCTTGAAAAACAAAACCTTTTACAATATCAATCACCGCCTACGCATGTCCGACGGAAGCATCAAATATGTCATTGAGCGTGGCAAGACTATTTACGATGATAATGACAAGCCACTCTGTTCCACCGGTACCGTACAGGATATTACCGAACAGGTTATCCTCGAGGAAACCCTGCAACGTAGTCAGAAAATGGATGCCCTCGGTAAACTGACGGGTGGCATTGCCCACGACTACAACAATATGCTCGGTGTTATTATGGGTTATGCCAGTATCCTGGAAGAACAGTTAGGCGCACAGCCCAAATTGAGAAAATACGCCCAACAAATACATTATGCTGGTGAACGTGGTGCCAAGCTCACTCGAAAACTACTTTCCTTCTCCCGACACAAAAGTAGCGATACCGAAAAATTAAACCTGAACGTCTTGTTAAAAGAAGAACAGGATATGCTACAAAAAACCCTGACAGCACGGATTCAACTGTCCTTCGAGTTAAGCGATAATTTATGGTCAACATACCTCGATAGGGGCGATCTGGAGGACACCATCGTCAACCTGTGCATCAATGCCGCTCATGCGATGGAAGACAAGGGTTTATTAACCATCCTGACAGCTAACATACAGATCAATGAACTCGATGCCCGTTTATTACAAATAGACACAGGGGATTACGTCCTTCTCAGCATTACCGATACCGGATGCGGCATGAATAGCATTGAAAAAGAGAAGATATTTGAGCCTTTCTACAGTACCAAAGGTGACAAGGGAACAGGACTGGGGTTAAGTCAGGTCTACGGTTTTGTTACGCGTAGTCATGGTGCAATAAAGGTTTATTCCGAGCTTGATCAAGGCACTCAATTCAAACTCTACTTCCCTCGTTGTGAGAGAAATAATCAATACAACACCTCTCAGAAAGAAAATAACCCAGCAAGTATCCAAGGGAATGAAACTATTCTTATCGTTGACGATGAACCCGCATTACTCGCATTAAGTAGTGAAATTTTGAGCCAGCAGGGTTATCAAATCCTGTGTGCTAACAATGGACAACAAGCCATAGACATCCTTGAAAACGAATCTATCGACCTGCTTCTGTCTGATGTCATTATGCCCGAAATGGATGGTTATGAGCTTGCTGCCATTGTTGAAGAAAAATACCCAGAAATAAAGATACTATTAGCTAGCGGCTTCAATGATGAACGTCACAGGAACATGGTCAATGAAAACCTGAGTAATAATTTACTCCACAAACCTTATAATTCACAAACCCTGCTTAAAAAAATAAGAAATTTACTAACATAAATATATTCACTTATCCGCATGGGCGATCCAGGTCGCACCAGACATACGCAGGGTTCCATCCTTACTAAAGGTATCAGCCATCTTGATCACGTCATTAATGTAGGCAACCCGGGAACTATCATCCAGTTGCCTGACCAGCGCCATAACCGGTGCTGCCAGATCGGATATTGCCTCCCAATAGGCTCGGCCATCAGCGACTTCAAGCACATCAATGACCAACTCTTCCAACACGACATTCTGAAAACCTGCTGTCTCCAGCATGTTCTGTATCCGCTGCGGATCAGCAAAGGCAAAGATGCCAGGGGTACCGGGAGGTGGTTTGGGGATATCCATATAGTGCGCCAACGTCTGCATAAGTACACCAACAAAGGGGTTCTTATCCGGGGCAGCCCAACAAGCAAGGCTGATACGCCCACCGGATTTTAACGCCTTACAGGCTGAGAGCAGGCATTTCTCCGGCTCAGGCATAAACATCAAGCCCCAACGTATCGTTACTGCATCAAACTCACGCCCCGAAAAATCAAGTGTCTCCGCATCCAGGCAATGAAATTCAATATTTTCCAACTTAGCCAGAGCCGCCTTATCCCGAGCCACAGCCAACATCTCTTCAACCAGGTCCGTACCAACAACCAGCCCCGTCTCACCGACCCTCTGTGCAGCCGATAGCGCTGGTTCTCCGGTACCCGAGGCAATGTCCAACAGGCGACTACCCGAGGTGATAGCCACCCGATCAAGCATACGTTCGGTCACGGGAGCCGCGCCTTTTTTCAACAATTCATCGCGTCGGCGCCAACCTTCAGCTGCCGCGGCCCAGTTGTCACGTTCACGTTGCTTTAATTCTGATTTATCTGCCGTATGCATAATATCCCAATCCTGTATCGCATATGAATACCCGAGAATAAGGGTAGGAAGCACAAAACACAATTAATGACTAAAAAATAGCAATATACTTTACACTTTATAATACACCGCAAAAAAGTCATAACATATTGAAACAAATAAAATAAATGTGTAAAATAAGCTGATTTTTTCATCCTCACACAAAACAAGACGGTTTTTTTTACACCAAGAAAAAAACCAAAAAACAGCACTAACTTCATGATAAAAAAATGAATTATATTAATTTTAATTAGAAATGATATATTTTTTTGTCGAATAAAATTACACTATCTCTTACCCATACCCCTCATAAAGAACACATAAAACACTTAACCTATTAAAAAATAACAACAATTATAAACAGGCATAAATATTGCTTCTGGATATTTTGAATTATAATTAATTTTAAAGAAAAACAATTAAGTTTTACATGGAGATATAAAATGAAATCAATCCGATTCTTATTGGTGCTTGCGCTCGGTTTGTCCAGTGGGCTCATAAATTCAGCAAATGCAGCTCTCATAGGGGCCTGTACCTTCCCCGGGGGATGCGCTCCCGACTTTAACATAGTCGGTTTAACGGTTGATTATACCTATGATGGTGGTCTTAATGAGGGAACACTAGTGGTAAACGGAACCGCAGGCAACACCTCTTTCCTCCCTGATCAACTCAGCCCTTGGCCTGATGCATCAGATATGACAGGCATTGCCGCAGGAACTAATCCGGATACCTCTATCCTTGTAAGCCCTGCAACAGGGCCAGGCAATGACGATTTCTCTATGACAATGTCGGTAGATAGTAGTGGCAATCTACTCGGTGGCTCAATGAGCCTGAATGGTAAAGTTGCTCAATATTTTGGTGGCTTTAGCAATACAAACCCACTCTTCCAGACACCTGGACTTTATACCGCCACCGCAGCAAATGGCACCGTACTAGATGGTGCCTTGATCAGTGGTAGCAGCATAACCGCGATGGGATTTGATGGAACTACTATCGATTTTCGTGCCATCATCGATTCAGCCAGCCTGCTGAGCCTAGCGGGTTATGGCTCTACCGCAGAAGGTATTCTATCCCTAAGCGGTATCACCTCATCAACAAATACGGTCAAATGGGATGAAAGCTGGACAGTCTCATCAGCAACGCTGGATGTTGCCGTACCTGTACCTGCTGCATTCTGGCTCTTCCTATCAGGTATAATCGCACTTTTCTCAACCTCAAAATCAAGGAGATAACAATGAAAACAAAAAAGATTCTTCTATTAGCCACGGTGGCATTGCCTGTTTTTGCAGGAAGTGTATCTGCAGCACTACTGGGTATTACCCCTGGGCAACCACTGTTCAACTACAACTCTGGTGGCACGACCGTATTTGATGCAACCACTGGCGCACTGAGTGTTAATGCGACGGCCCTGGACTACACCCAGGTGGGTGGTACAGCGTTACCCATCTATCCACTCGCAACAGCCCCGGCTGTAACCATGAACATCTCATTGGATAGCACTTGTAATCTGGTTAGTGGTGATCCAGGCGGTGATGATCTCACCGTAGCTGGCGATATCGACCTGAATCAGGATTTTGTCCCTGAATATTCAGGCACCTTACTAACAGGTGAGATTATATCATTAGGCCTGGATCCTGCCAGTACTACAGTAAGAACGACCTTTGATGCAAGGTTTGCAATAACTGGTGGTGCATTAGTAACCGCTGGCGACTATGTTGTTGGTGCCGAGGTCGGCATGATACTCAATGTTGAGGGCAATAATTTCACTGGAGATTGCCTGACAAACTGGAATGGCGGTGCAAAAGGACAAATCGGCGCTGTTGAGCCAGCCATTGTCGTCCCTCCTGTTGCCACCTGTTATGATGTCAAAAAGATATTTGTTCGTGATGGCAAGAAAAACTATCGTCACTATGGCCGTTATGGAAAATCAAAATCCAAGATTAAGGTTGCATTATCAACAAGTTGCCCCGCTAATTTTGATTCCACTCAGTCACTGGTAGTATTATCACTTGATGGTGAAACCTTTGAATTCCCGATTGGTTCATTTGCCAAGGTCGGTAACAAGGATAAATATCGCGCCTGGATTGGTGGTTCTCCACACCTGGCCGCAACACTGAACTGTACCAAGGGTAAATTCAGCTTCATCGCCTCCAGGGCAGATAACAGTCAGATTGATAATAGTGATGGTGTAGATGTAACGCTGGTACTCGGTGATGTAACCGCAACCAGCAACGTTGTGCTACAGGAAACAGGGCATCACTACTGGAAGAAAGGACATAACAATGTTTCCTACTACCAGAATGATACCCCATTGGATTGTTCAACGACTGCTGAAGCTGAAGAGTCAGACATGCATGAGATCAAGATTCGTCATAAATCTTCTGGCAAGATCTACTCCTTCCAGCGCGCCAAAGGTGGGTATGGCAAGAGCTGCCTGGTCTATGATGCAACCTCTGGAGACTATGGCTCTTTCGATACATCGAAGCTAACCACAGTCACCTGTGGATCAAGTGACGCAAACTTCGAAGTCGTTAGCATTGAGCATAAGTACAATAATCAATCTTGTACGCTGCTAAGTGAAGACGAAGAAGATGATGACACAGAAGACAACCAGAATGATTAGTCAAGACTAATCTAAGGAGAACAAAAGGCTCGCTAACGCGAGCCTTTTTTATTGCCCAATATTTTTCTTATGAAAACTCGATACCTAACGATAGCCATACTCTTGTTGACACTCATTACAACAGGCATCTTTTTTTTCCCCAATAACAAAGATATCCCCGTTCAAGACGAGACAACACTTGACCCTGAAAGCACATCTGTAGCAAAAGAACCGTCAGATAAAAAACCATCACCAGCTCTGCCCAAGGAAATCAAACCCTCCGATATTAAAGACGAATTCACCGGTATTAATGAACAATTTGATGACGAACCCCGGATACAAAAAATGTGGATAAACCGGGGGCAGGACATCACCTTAAATAATTACCCTGCAGCAGATGCCGCCGATTTCCAGCATACTTTCTTTCATCGAGGTTTTAAAAACCGTGTGGTTACCTGTGGCGAGGTACAATTCAGATCGGAGGGGATCGCTATTAGCAACTATCAACGTTTCATCTATGTTGGCATACAATCCAGCTATCTGGAAAGTGACGTTATCAACTTTGATATTTTCTGGGATAAACTTTGTGTTCAGACCTACTAAATCGTCAGAAAAAATTACACTTAAAAACCGTCTGTCAGTCAATATAAGCAACAAAAAACAACGCTAATAAACTGATAAATAAAGGATTAATATCACATCTTAAGAAAGACAACATCAATTTATATGTCGAATAACTTTACAACCCACTATTAAACTCCTTAAGGGATCAAACCATAATTACTCATAACTCATTGTAAATAAAGTGAAATTATTTGTTGGCATCAATACTGCATAGTATTAATTAAATATTGATGCTGGTTTTAATAAACCACTCTGATAGCCGGAAGAACTTACACTTTAAATTACACGGGCAAACAAACATAAGTGACTGATTATTAATAAATAAACGTATAAAATAACGCCAGCTGTAAAGAATAATGAAAAGCTATTCATTATTCTTTACAGCTGGCGTATCATCCATCAAATAACTCCAACTATTTGATAAAAAAGGGTTTATCTTCATTTAAGAGGATAAACACCCTTGCCTTTGTGTCGAATAATATTACACATCCCCCTTAAGCAACCTGATAAAAAACCAACAATCACTGATAAGTGATTGAAAATCAATGTCAATTATTAATAGGCATGGATTTTGCTCTGGTTGTATTCGAAGAATAATAAATGCTTCAATAAGAATACTAAATAGACAAAGGGAATAGACAATGAAAGACATAAAAAAATTAGCGTCATCACTCGTTGCTGCGCTCAGCTTATTAACAGCAGGCTCAGCAGCAGCCACCACTGTTACACACTACAGCGATGTCTATAATGCTGGAGAGATCACATTAAGCACCAGTGGCACTAATAACGACTCATGGATATTTAACATTACCACCGATGGTTTTAATCCGGTTTCTCAAGACGTATCATCCGCCACTATCATATTAGAGTGGGAAGAAGATGAGGATGACGATAAGAGCCATGACACTGATAACGATGGAGAGGATGATGAACCTGAGGAACATAAATCAGGTACGGTTACCCTCGCTAATCTTACCGTTGGTACAGAAAACTTCAGCAGCGTCACCAGTGAAACAGCCATCACCGTGGGACTGACGTCAATAATAACCTTGAGTGCAACAGGTGAACTGAGCGCAACTCTGGAGGTGACCTCAGGTGAGATCGAATTTAAAAAAGCAACGCTAGATGCATCAGCAATAGAAGCTACTGTAACACCACCTACAGCGGTACCTATACCGGCTGCTATGTGGTTGTTTGGTTCAGGTCTGATAGGCTTATTTGCAATAGCAAGACGACGAAAATAAAAAATAAGCGCTGCTTTATCTTAATTTCGGGACAGACTTAATGTCTGTCCCGGATTTTTTTACCCGCTAAACCCTAGATCTTGATATAAGCCCAGCCCTGCTGTTTCTTATCAATCATCTCACCTAAGGCAGAAGGTACTATCTTCACACCCGGCAATAGATTAACATCCGTCTTATACTGTGACTTCAAACGATCAATCGTTTTCTTACAGGCAAGAAAAGCAAGATTATCATAACGTGATTGTAGTGCATTAATCCGTTCAGCAAAGTCTGCACCCCCCACTCTTAACAAACCGAGCCCCTGGCCATTGGCAAGGATCTCAACCTCAGGTTGATTTGCACGCCCTTCATAACGCTTCAATAAGGATTCTGTTTCTTCCAACACTGTCGCCAGTTTTACCGGATCATTCGTTGTGACATGAAGTACCAGACGCGGATTATCATGTAAGCCATGATTCACCTCTACCGTCTCGGCAAACTCCAGTAAATTAGGAGAATGATTAAGAGACTGTGTATACCAGCCACCCAGCACACCCACACTCAATAATACGCTTGCTGCCAGTGCTGTAGTTGCCCATTCTGTCCAGGGGGTCTTTAATTTATAAACGACTGTAGCGGTTGGCACCTCAATACAATCATAGGCATTTTTAGTCATTTCCTTAACCTTCTGCAACTGACAGACACGACCCGCCAGGGACTCATCATCCCGGATCTGATCCAGCAGCCTGGCTCTATCATCAACACCTAATTCATTATCAATATAGGCATTGATAAAATCATCTGAAAATTCATTCTGACTCATTGCTTCTCTCTTATTGAATATACATTCGTAGCCTTAACATCATAGACATCAAGTTGACTGCGTTGCGGCAATAACAATACTGCCAATTTTTTTCTTGCTCGACTCAAACGACTCATGACCGTGCCCATCGGGATCTCCAGAATCTCCGAAACATCAATATAACTGGCACCACCAATATCAATCAGCGTGACGATCTGGCGTTGATCCTCAGGCAAATCGCTAATCGCCTGATGCACAAGATCATTAACACGCCGCCGCGCATATTGTGTTTCGGGATGATCTTCCTCAGACAGGCTATAGTCCTGAATATCATCCATCTCACGCTGTTGTCGACAATAATCGCGCCAACAGTTGGCGAGTATCTTGTATAACCAACCATCCAGGGCAGCGTGTTCCTTTAACTGATCAATCTTCTTCAAGGCCTTTTCCATCGCCTCCTGGGTGAGGTCATCCGCAATGCTCTGACTATGTGACCAGGCATAGGCGATACGGTAAAGACGCACACGGCTACGCGTCAGATCAATCTGACCCAATCGCCTTTTGTTACACAGCTGTTTTAAAATATTCACCGCAACATCTTAACATTTCCCCTTCCTTCTATATAGACGCAAGAAGATGAGGAAATATTCCCTCTATTAGTATTTTAATACATACTATTTATTGATTATTGTCATGTTTTTTTCAAAGAAGGGAATAAAACGCTCGCCTATAACGTCTTAATAAATGTTAAGGCGAATAATAACTATATCGCCTGTTAAACAATAATCTTGGAGGATCACATGAATAAGCCACGCGCTTTCATTAAAAAATATCTGGGGGCAAGCATAACAACACTGCTAACCCTCGGTATAGCCACATCATCTGCTTATGCCCGACATGAGCATGAACACCATGACAACAACCGTTTTAACATCACCCTGATGCAATTATCTGATGTTCACGGAAATATCATTCCCCATGCCGGTGTTATCCATAATCCGGATGGCACAACGCGTTATGTACAAAACGCCGGTGGCGTAGCTAAACTCAAGACCCTGGTCAATGAGGTTCGCGCCAGCAGCAACAACAGCCTGTTACTGGCCGTTGGCGACTCGACTCACGGTACCGCTGAGACCATGTTTACCATTGGTGATGCTATTATGCCTGCGCTGAATGCCTTTGGCATTGATGCCTACACCCCAGGTAACTGGGAATTTGGCTACGGCCCTGCTGTATTCCGCAATCGCTTTACAGCACCAACAGGACCACTCCCGGCTAACCTCCGAGTTATGGCAAATGCCTATGATGGCCCTGGCGTCACCAAGGCAACCTTCCCGACACTGGCTGTTAATATCTACAATGCCAACGGTGAGCCAATCCCTGCACCTGGACGTAACCGTCGTGTTCTGCCTGCTTATAAGGTATTCGACATGGGTGGAGAACCGGTTGCTGTTATCGGTATCACCGCGTCGATTGTGCCGCAACAAGCCAATGTCTTTAATATCGGTTTCCGCTTTACTCAGGGCATCGAAGAACTACCTGGCATCATTGATGAAATCAAGGATCAAGGCATTGATATGATCGTGGTTCAATCTGAATTGGGGCTTCCCCAAAACATCCAGATCGGTAAGATGTTCAAGGATGTCGATGTTGTATTATCCGCACATACCCATGAATTAACCCTGGGTGCTTTGTTGGTAAACCAACATGAAACAATAGCAACCACACCAGGTTCCAATCTGAGTGGTTATGAAAGACATATGCTTGCCAAGGGTGCCGCTATCGTGGTTGAGACCACCGAAGACTTGTATCTTGGTCGCCTGGATCTACGGGTTAGAAACGGTCATGTCAGAGACTTCAAATGGACAGCCATACCGGTAGATGATGATGTCATTGAAGATCCAGCCATGAAGATCATTGCCGATGCAGCAGAGGAACCTTTTATTGCTGGTGCTGACAATGCCGTTGCGCGTCACAGCTTTATGCCTGGTGGTTACTGCCCGGCAAATAACTGTGGTGATGTAACCGTACGCGGTCATCAATTAACCGAAGATCTGGATACCGTTGTTGGTTATACCGATGTGTTACTCAAGCGTAGTCACGTATTGGAAGATGTAATCAACAATGTCATCGCTGATGCCATGCGTAGCATTACCGATCCAATTGTATCCAGTCAGACCGACTGGACAAATGGTGTCGATCTATCCATGACCAATGGCTTCCGCTTTGGCAATGTGATTCTATCCAGTAATGAGGGTGGCAGTGGTGAAATCACTCTACGTGATCTTTATACGCAATTCCCTATCAGCCCGGCTGTTGCTGTTGCTGAATTCTCTGGTTTAAGCATTGAAAGAGATCTGGAATCGGTATTATCTGCTGTGTTTAATCGCAACCCCTTCCTGCAACGAGGTGGCTGGTATGTTGGTCTGTCCAACATTACACAAAAGGTTGATCTGGACAATCGTCCATTCGGCACATCCAGTGGCCGTATTGTAGAGACTATGGTTGGTGGTGTACCTTTAGATCCGAGCAAGCGTTATGTATTCGCTTCATGTTTCCCGCATGGCGAACCACTGGATCGAATCTGTCGCACCAATGGTGGCGAAAAACATCAGTTCTTTGAACTGGCTAATGCCGACGATTACAACAGCGCAATCACCGTTGTACCGCCGTTAAACACCACCAATATCATCCGCTTTATTACTCACCCTGTAACAGGCAGACGTGTACCTATCGTTAAGCAGGTTGCACCGGATCGTTTCGTACATCCAGTACAAGTACTGAGACGCTTCCTGGATGAGAATGGAACCATCTATGAGGCAGACTTTGCAGTTGGTCGAGTACAGAATGTTGATTCCACCACCGTGGGTAATCCAGCATCACCTGCACCAGCATCAACAATTGATCCGCTGTTCATTCAGCCGCCAGAAGGCATGGGACCTAACTTCTTTGCCGTTCGTTAAAACTTCTCTACAGTAACGATAGTTACTGATTTAGGCGGCGCTTTTGTGCCGCCTTTTTTTGTCTGCGATTACATCGCTATTCTTTTAACTCAAGAGACAGAGATTGCGTTTCTCTATCAGAGACCCTTGCCCGCATGGACGCGGGCGTGGAGCCTACACGGATGTATTCACGGCGTGTCTCGAACCTACCACACACCTTATCTCTTTTTATGTCGAGCCATACCCACCAGTCCCAACAGACCTGAACCAAACAACCATGCCGCAGCAGGAACAGGTACCGTTGAATAATTATAGATCACCGTCACATCAGCACTGGCATCGGTAGTAAACCAGGTAACTAAGTTACCTGAACCCGTACCCATGGACTGTGCGCTTGCACTCACGCCCAGATCAATCGTACCAGCACCGGTAAAGAGTGCCAGATCAGCGGCTGAGGTCGTGCTTGCCGAGTTCGACAGCGTTGCCGTCAAACCTATATATGCACCACCTGAAGTCCCGCTCCAATCAATAACAGTATCAAAAGGACCCGGTGTAGCAACGACACTCACAACAGGAAAGACAACAACCAAAGGAGCTCCGGATGGACGCGCCAACTCAAGCATCGCTTCCAGACTCAAGGTGACCGTTGAAGGTGCGCTATCCATACTCTCATACCTTGCATCACCTGCTACCACACCTGTAATTTCAAAGGAGACCGAATCCAGAGTACCGAGCGAGCTATCAAACTGATTAAAACTCAGTGTATTACTCCAATTAGTATTGGACATTGCAATAGCATCACTTTGCGAAATAACTGCTGCATTAACATTACTGGATAAAGTCATAGCCCCCGCCAGAATCAAAGCTCCTACCAATGCTGAGGTCTTATTATTGTGCTGATTAAACATGTTTGTTCACCTATCATTTATTAACTCATTTACTTTATGTATGCACAGAGCATGCCAATAATTAAATTCTAATTAATATCAATGAGATAAAGCTATATAGTCATAAAAAAAACAGGTATTAAAGGTGTTTTTGTAAAATATACCGCTACAACCCGATAAAAAAATGAATGAAAAGTGTAAATAAAACAAATAAAAATAACATTTATACTTTAATATCAATTAGATACATAAATTACATGAATGTAAAATATTTCGACACGCATTATTCAGGCAATAAAAAACCCCGCCATTAGGCAGGGTTTTTTATTAAAAAAGACTGGCTATCAGCTCTTTTTACGTCGTGCCACACCGACCAGACCTAACAGACCTGAACCGAATAACCATACCGCAGCAGGGACAGGAACGGCTGTCGTATAATTGTAGGTCACTGTCACATCAGCAGAAGCATTGGAAGTAAACAAGGTAGCCAAGTTACCTGGACCACTACCCGAGGACTTACCCATAGAAAACACACCCAGATTAATAGTACCTGGACCTGTGAATAAGGCAAGATCACCAGCAGAACTACTGCTTGCTGTCTCGGTCAAATTGGCACTTAGACCACCAAAGGTTGATCCTGAGGGACCATCATAATCAGGATTACCATCCGATGCACTAGCTAATTCTGACACAGTAGTCACTGGTAATGATGTCACTACCGTTGAGCTATCTGGACGAATCAAGGTCAACAAGGCAGATAAATCCAGATATACCATCGCTGCAGATGTATCTGTGCTTTCATAACCCGCTGAACCCGATACATTACCTGTTAATGAAAAATCCACAGAGTCCAGTGTACCCAAAGAAGGATCAAACTTGGAAAAACTCAGTGTATCCGTCCAGTTGGTTGGCTGTAATACGCTTGAATCACTAAATGAGACAACCGCTGCACTGGCATTGCCAGAGATTGCCATCACACCTGCCAAGATCAAAGCCCGACCTAATATTGATTTCCTATTCATTGTCATTTCCTGTTCCACCCTGTTAATAAATTCGTTATTTGATTGTTCGTAGTGAAACAATATGCAGATGTCATGCCAATAATGAAATAACACTTAAAATCAATAGGTTATAAAAATAAGCACTCTCGAAAATTTGGGGTGTGTAAAAAAAACCGTCGAATTAAGCATGGTTAATAATGATAATACCTAGAAATAAACCGAAAACACGCAATTTAATACTTAAATATCATGGGCTTGTGATGAAAGTGACAAATATCAAAAAACCGTAAAAACCAACAAGCTAGATATAAAATATGCTAACAGCCAAACACCACATTATAACCAGCAAACTTCCGAATATTAATCACACCACTATCCAATATAAGGTACTGCCCCTTAATACCTTGCAGTATTCCTTTAACTTCGGGTGTCTTGTCCAGGTTCAATGACTTAACCTTGAGCGGATATTGAGCAACAGGAAAACAAATATCAACGGGGCTCTCTTGCCTCAGATAAGTAATAGAGCTTGCACCCTGCCGCTGTTCGATAGCCGCCAATTCCTGCTGACACAGGGCATACAGTTCATCTCGTTTAGCAGACAGATCAACAGGATCAGGAACGCCCTTCAACATCCGTTGCCAATGGGTCTTGTCGGCCACATGAGCTTTCAATGCCACTTCTACCAGACCCGAGGTCAAACGATCTTTAACGCGAAATATCGGCAATGCCTGTACGGCGCCCTGATCCATCCAGCGTACAGGGATCTGAGTCCCCCGGGTAATGCCTACCTTGATACCCGATGAATTTGCCAGATAGACATAATGATCCTGTAGACAATACTGCTCACCCCAGGTAGGCTCTCGGCAACTGCCCTCAGCGTAATGGCATAGCTCAGGTTTAATAATACAGGAATCACATTGCGCCAAAGAACGCAGGCAGGGATAACAATAACCTTGGTTAAAACTCTTGTTGATCGGGCGATCACAAGCGATACAATTAATTCGCCCATCATGGTGCAAGGTGATCTCTTTACCCATCAGATCATTAATATCAACCCGATCATCACCAATGGGGAGTTGATACTGAACCACATCACCCAGGTGGGTGTGCATCTTTCCCAGATTACCGGAATACTTCATAACACAATAAACATACCGGAATCATTCACCGATAGCCTGCTTTAATTGACTAATAATCAAACCAAAACGTTCATCCATGGCAACACCTTCTGCATGCATCGCGTCGGTATTTTTCTCTGCCTGATTCACCAGCGTCATCAAAGCCGTTTCCTGCTCGGCCGTCAGCCCCAGATTCATAAAAGATGCCTCGATCTCACCTGCCAAGTGTGATAATTCCTGCGCCACATTACCCTGTATACGCCTCTGTTCAAGATCAAGGTCCTGCATCTCAGTCTGTGCGATTTCAATCGTATCAACCAGTGCCAGCTGGGTATTAATCGCCCTTATTCGTGCATCAATGCCATCAACCAGGATAGCAATATTGTCCTTGATACGCCCAAATCGATCTTCATCACCAATGGGATTATCCTTGGTTAACAAGGAAACAAGCCTGCCGTTATAGATCACCTTTTCATTAATCGTATAGATGCGTCCCTTATCCCTGAGTTGTTCCAGCACGGTTGCTTCCAGCGGGCGATGTTTAGTATCACTGGTAAACACACCCACCCGTTCACCACCTTCACCCTTATATACCACCAGGGTCGCACTCAGACCATACGCCAGACTACATTCAAACGCCTTCTGCGCAACCTCTTGATAGCTATTACAGCTAAAACTTTCCTGTAAAAAGCGTAATACCAGACCGAGCTCACTAGTACTGGTCATTGCCGTCATTGCCGTTTTTGAGGCAAAATCGGACATATCCTTTAACTGAGCCTTCTCCTGGGTATTCTCCAGCATCAGGTTAATCTTGATAAGCAACTCACGTTCATTAAAAGGTTTGGTTATATAATCATCCCCACCCGCATCATAGCCTGCCATACGTTCGTCATAGGATGCTAGGGCAGAGACAAAGATAATGGGTAACTGCTTGTATTCAGGAACCTCCCGTAATGCAATACAGGTATCCAAGCCATTCATTAGCGGCATATTAATATCCAGCAAGATCAAATCCGGTTTACGTTCCTTTACTGCATCCAGACACGCCCGCCCATTATCAACACAGATCAATTCATACTGTTCACCCAGTAATTCTTCCAGAATAACCTGATTAACAGGTTCATCATCCACACCCAGAATATATGCCTTATCACCCACAACCCGCTCCTTTAGTTTCCTTGAATATCCGATACAATACGCACACAATTCCCGTTCCCCGAGTACTCAATCAAATCGGCAAACAGATAAGCGAGCGCTATACCACGGCCATGATTATCGTAGATCCGTTCGGGTGACATCTCTGTATACTTCCTCCAGTCAAAACCATCCCCGTGATCATTAATCTCAATCGCAATGCTATTGCCATCACGCTTACACTCAACGGCAACTGACTTCTGATCTTTATCAAGTTGCTGCAGGCGATGATTAACCTCTTCCTCCCAGCCACCTGCCTCAATTAATTTTGTCTTTGCTTCATAGCCGATACGCGCCACACCATGTTCAATGGCATTGAGTAATAATTCATAGAGTGCCAGCAGTATCCTGTCCAGCCCTGGATACTGACTCACAATATTAATTGCCAGATTATGCACCTCCTCCAGGGAATGAATGGTAAAGGATTCTGCTGTTATAGTGGACTGGTCAGGCTTATGCGCTTGCAAATCCTTACGCAAATTATTGTACAGAAAATGATCGCGCGCAGCTGTCTGCACAATCGATATCAGGGAGTCACCATTGAATGGTTTTGTCAAATAATAATAGGCACCTGCCGAGATCCCTTCCCGAATCTCGTCATCACTGGCACATGCGGTTTGCATAATAACAGGAATATGCATCAGAACCGGATGAGAATAAATTCTGGCAAGAACTTCCATACCGCCCATATCCGGCATCATTCGATCAAGCAGTATCACATCAAACCTCTCCGGGTCTGCTTCCAGCATCTTCCATGCCTCCATTCCATTACCAATAGTAGTGATTTCATAATGATAAGGCGACCCAACCTCCTCAAACAGGTCGCAGATAATCATCAAATTCAATCCTTCATCATCAACAGCCAGAATTTGTGCCACAGGTAAATTCATAAATCCCTCTCACATTCCATTTCATTGACCAGGTTCTCCATGACCGTGTCAGATCAAAACAACATAGCAAAAAATACAACTTATTCCTAGCAGTATATACAGACAGAACAGGATAACAGGAAATAAAACCGACAAAATCGCTCACCGGGTAAAACCTGATAAAATCTGTGCTATTACTCAGGGTCAGCCATAGGTTATGATCTCCCTGTCCACTTTGTTACTTTAAGGCCTGGAAACATGACAAAACTCAGGGATCGACCGGTACAACAACAGTTATTCTTCTGGTTTACTGTTATCGCACTGATACCCTTGTTTATTGGTGCCTCATTCAGTTATTACTTCTCTACCCGAGCCATAGAACAAACCATTGAAAACAAACTGCAAATCATCGCACAGGAAAAGGCACGCTATATCAACGCACATATTCGTGAGCGTATCAAACAGGCCTATTCATTAAGTATTAATCCTGAATTAATCCAGGAATTCTTACATTATTACAATCATGGTGAGGAACATCACTATGTCCACCCATTATCCGATGCTATTATCCAGCACCTGCAACAATACCGGGATATTACCGACCTTTATGATATTTTTATAATCACTCCCGGTAAAGAGATCATACGCAACACCCGCAAGGATAATAAGCTATGGGACAGGATTCACACTCTCCCCTATAAGCAATTTATTCATAGCTTGTCGCTGAAACATGCGGGTAAAACCCAAGAAGAACAGGGTTATTATCTGTATATTAATCCCGATGAAAAAATAAACCTGATTACCCTGCCCATGACTAGCCAGGGCAATATCATTGCCTATGTCGCCATACAACTTATGCCAGACGAACTCATCAATCTAAGCAATGACTATAGCGGTCTGGGCGATAGTGGTGAGATCCTGATTGTATCCTGGCACAACCAGAAACTTGAATTTATTACCCCGCCAAGACATGCGCAAGAAGCGCAGAAAAACAAAGACTACCTGGACACAAGACAGGCACAAACACTCATCAATGCGGCCAAAGGCCATTCGGGTATGGGGCGATTCATTGACTATCGCAATAAGGAGGTCATTGCCAGTTGGTCTCATCTGGATTCAGCAAACTGGGGCATCATCACCAAGATTGATATCGATGAAGCACAACAACCCATACACGAATTGACTCAAAAAACCATTATTATTGTCATTGCCTTGCTCATCATCATGGCAATAGTAACTTCCCTGTTTTCCAGACACATGATTGCCCCCATACACAAACTGATTGCTATCACCCGCAAGATGGCAAGAGGTGACTTTTCTGTGCACATCCCTATCGATAACACCGATAGCAAAAATGAAATTATTGAACTATCAAACAGCTTTAATCAAATGGCAGAGATGCGAAATAAATATGATATGGATATGAAGAACAACCATATCAGACTGGACACCTTAATTAATAATGCATCCGAGGGCATACTGACTGTTGATGAGGAACAGAAAATAACCTTGTTTAACCCGGAGGCAGAACGGCAATTTGGTTATTCAGCTAAAGAAGTGCTTGGCAAGAATATGAATATCCTGTTACCCCGATATGTGCATGATAAACACCTGCAGTATGTGCATCAATTTAGAGACTCAAAGGAACGAAAAACAAACGAACGAACCCTCTTGTTAGCCGGTCAGCACCGCGATGGAACAACATTTCCAGCCCGTGTGAATCTATCCAAGGCACGTATTAATCATCAGTGGTATTTTACTGCCTTTATCAACGATGTCACCCAGCAACAGGATGCCGAGAAAAAACTCATTGCCACGAAAAATGAGGCTGAACGTGCCAACCAGGCAAAATCAGAGTTTCTAGCCAATATGTCTCACGAACTCCGTACGCCCATGCACGGTATTCTCAGCTTCGCCAATTTGGGTCTGAGGCGTATTGACTCCTTATCAACAGAAAAAATCGAAATGTATTTCCAGCAGATCAGCAATAGTGGTGATCGTCTGCTCAACCTGCTAAACGATCTGCTTGACCTGGCCAAACTAGAGGCAGGAAAAATGGAGATGTCATCCTCATCCCAAAGCCTGCAAACAGTAACCGAGATCGCCATCAACGAACAACGCGCACGACTGGACGAAATGGATATCAATATTATCTGGGCCGATGATAACTCGGCTGGTGACGGGATATTTGACAAGGAGAGGATCGCTCAGGTTATCACCAACTTGCTATCCAATGCCATCAAATTTACTCCGTCTGGTAGCAATATACATATTCATATCGAACAGCAATTCTCCGGGCAATACGACATGTTGCACTTCAGCATCTATGATGAAGGTGATGGCATACCTGAGGACGAGATAGAAACTATCTTTGGAAAATTTAACCAAAGTAGTCGAACAACGACAGGCACCGGGGGAACAGGACTTGGATTACCTATTTGCCAACAGATCATTGAGGCTCATAGCGGTAAGATATGGGCAGATAACAAGCCTGATGGTGGAGCATTATTTCAATTTACTATACCGGTCAATGCGATGTGTTCACTTAAAAACAATAATAGCTAAAGTCAGCCGACACTAACATCGGCAATATTTTTCTTGAAAAGAGCCTTGTGTACATCACCCATGCTCAGCATACCCACCAACTGTTTCCCATCTGTCACCGGGATACGACGAAAACGATGTCGTACCATAATAGAGGTTGCCTTAAGAATAGGCATATCGGCAGATACACTAATAACACCGCCACTCATCAGGTCACTCACCTTCAGGTTAATAACGGATGAGTAAGTATTTTCCATACCTTCAAAATCCATAGTCACCATACTATTCATAGAATCTTCCAGCGACGGGAAGAGATAGTGAAGCACATCTTTTTCAGCAATAAAGCCAAGCATTGTTTCATCGTCATCAATCACGGGAAGACCACTTATACGATACAGTGTCATGGTCGACACCACTTCACGCAGTGGGGTATCCGCATTAACTGTACGACAATGGCGGGTCATAATATCCTCAACATGCATTGGCTATTCTCCTCAGGCTATCTAAAAAAGCACATTATACGCTACTTCCAACAGCTTACACTCTCCCAAAAGGGTTAACCTGACATTGATCAAGACTTTTTAAGAGCACAAGCAATTAATGGCTCTTCAGGAAAATTAGTGGGTAAAATATAGCGGATTCGTAACAAGAGAGATCGTTTTTCAGGGGATTAGGGTAGAGCATCCTGCCCC